>CAYOTJ010000258.1:0-5772 GCA_964406855.1 uncultured Saprospiraceae bacterium | reverse complement strand
GGTCTACTCGGCCCTGATTGGCGTATACGACGTGCTGAGGAAGAACTCAGGCGGCTTTGAAAACATGATCTCTATGATGAACGCAGGTTCTGACGATCATGTGGCCGGCGGTGGCGGCGCCACCGACGGCGCGGGTATTCAGGGATTTTCCAACTATACCCTCAATCAGACCATCATGCCGGGCAGCTTCTGGAATGACCACTATCAGGGCATTTTCAGGGCCAACACGCTGTTGTCCAAGCTGCCCAATACCACTATGGATGCAGCCGCTAAGGCCAGGGTAGAAGGCGAGACTAAGACGCTCAGGGCTTACTACTACTTCAATCTGGTGCGCATGTTCCGCAACGTGCCCCTCATTTTGGAGCCCCTCAGCGCCGCCAATATGTATACCGTCAAGCAGGCGTCTCCGGAGGAGGTGTATGCACAGATCGAAAAGGATCTTGCAGAAGCCGTCGTTGTGTTGCCGCCTACCGTCAACCTGTCTACGGAGGCCGGGCGCCTTACCAAAGGCGCGGCTCAGGCCATTTTTGGCAAGGTGTTGCTTTATCAGAATAAAGGCGCTCAGGCTGCCGCCCAGTTTGCCGAAGTCAATGGACAGCCCGGCAGTACCAGCCAGTATGGCTATCGCCTGCTTTCCAACTTTGCGGATATGTGGGTAACGGATAACAAGTTCAACAGCGAATTTATCCTCGAATGTGCTCATACCAGCGCCGGCAACTCCGACTGGGGTTGGTGGGGCAGCTCTGCCGATGAAGGAAACAGCCTTAATGTTATGGTTGGCCCCAGAAGCTACTCGCGCCCGGCGGGCTCTTCGGCGCCCGACCTGCCCAGCGGCTGGAGCTTCAACGTGTTCACCCAGGATTTTTACGATGCCATCAAAGATGACCCCCGTTTTGAGGCTACCGTTTTTGATCTTAAAGCGTTGAGCGAAAACGGTCAGGCCGATTATATACCCGGCTACGAAGACACCGGCTACTTCCTCAATAAATTTTTGCCCCGCCGCTCAGACGTCAGAACCGGTGGCGGCGCATTGGAATTGAACTATCGCCAGAATACGCCCATCATCCGATTGGCCGACACCTACCTCATGGAGGCAGAAGCGCTGGGCGGCACAGGAGCCCGTGCTCAGGCATTGCTTGATGCCGTCAGGGCGCGCGTAGGGCTGCCTTCAATTCCGGTTTCGATGACAGCCATCAAGGCCGAGCGCCGCTTGGAACTTGCCGGCGAAGGCCATCGCTTCTTTGACCTGGTACGCTGGGGCGACGCTGCAACCCGCTTGGCCTCCAGGGGGTTCACTGCCAATAAAAATGAAGTCTTTCCCATTCCGCTTGCCGAGCTTCAGGGGACTTTACTGGAACAGAACCCCGGTTATTAATCACTCCTAAATTCAATGATTATGAAGTTGTTTCATATAATGGGTTCTCTGCTGCTGGTGGCGATGTTGGCATCCGGCTGCACAGAACTGGATGGCATAGAGCTGGATACATCGTTTCTGGATACCGCTTCGGCCGGCAACCTGTCGAAGATAGTGGAAATCAGCGACGATAATTCCGGCAACGTAAAAATCACGCCCACAGGCGAAGGATTCAGCTCCGCTGTTGTTCACTTTGGCCACGGAACAGGCTCTGCCGCTTCGGCTACGCTCAGCCCCGGCCAAAGCGTAGTACACGCCTATCCCGAAGGCAGCTACACCGCTGTGATCGACTACGTCGACATTGCCGGGAAAACCACCAGCCAGTCGTTTCCGGTACAACTTACTTACAGGGCGCCGGAAAACCTGGTCATCAGTTTGTCAGGCGAAATGCGGGTGAAGGCCGAAGCGCTTTATGCTAAGTCCTTTTTGGTATACTACGGCGATGTGGCCAACGAAGTGGGTACGCCTATGGGCATAGGCGAAGAACTGCCCCCGCATACCTACCCGGCAGCCGGCGGGCCTTTCACCCTGCGCGTAGTGGCGCTGAGCGGAGGGGCGGCTACAACTACCGCTACCAAAACGCTCTTTGGCTTTCCCATCGACTTTGAGCATCCCGATGTGGATTATTTTTTCGGTACGTTTGGCGGCGGCCAACAGTTTGAAACAGTAGCCAACCCCAATCCTTCCGGGCTGAATACCAGCGCCAACGTAGGGAAATTTACACGCGGCTATGAAGGTTGGAGCGGCACTTACAGCCCCCTCAACATTCCGCTCAACTTGGCTTATGGCAATAAGATCAAGGTTTTGGCATACAACACCCGGCCGGAAAACATAGGCAAGTCGCTTAATGTAGAGCTCGAATGGTCGATCAATGGCCCTGCCAACGGCGTAGGCATCCTGAAAGTGCCCGTCACGACGGCCAATGCCTGGGAAGAACTGGTTTTTGACTTTAGCGCCATCGCCGACATTCCGCCCGGTACTAAGTTTACCCAGCTCGTTCTTCGGTTTAACGACAGCCAGGACGGCGCCGGAGATATCATTTACCTGGATAATTTCAGACTTACTAATTAACAAAACTTTTGATCATGCTTAATCGCAATATAGCTTTTGTTGCATTGATGTTATTGATCTTCGGGTGTAGCAAGAATGAAGACTACTCCCTGGGCGATCTTACAGCTCCATCCAACATTTCCATCAATGCCGAAATCATTGGCGCTACGGCAGCTACGCCCTATGGCGATGGCTCCGGCGACGTCAACTTTACCATCACGGCCGACGATGCCCTCAACTACAGGATCGATTATGACGCCTCCGACGGCATCAGCCTCGTGAACCTGCCCACGGGCAAAGCCAGCCGTAAGTATACCAAGCTGGGCCTCAATGAGTACACCATTACCGTAGTGGCTTATGGCAAAGGCGGCGCTTCGTCTACGGCTACGCTGGAAATTTCCGTCCAGAGCAACTTTACCCCCGACCAGGCCATCATCGACAACCTCACCGGAGGCGGCTCCAAAACCTGGGTCGTAGACCAAAGCGTGCCAGGCCACATGGGCGTAGGCCCCTGGAATGCAGGCAGCCTGACCCCCGAGTGGTGGTCGGCAGCCATCGACGAAAAGGTAGCTTGCTGCAATTGCTTCTACACCACTGCATTTAAGTTCTCCAAAACTCAGGGAGGCTATACGCTGGAGGTGACTTCCCCCGACGGCGCATTTACTAAAACGGGCGACTTAGCAGGCGGTCTGCCAGGCATCCCTTCCGGCGGCGACGAAGGTTGCTACGCCTACGCGGGCGGCTCCGGCAGCTTCAGCTTTGTGCCGGCCTCTTCGGGCATACCGGCCTCAGCTCCCTCAACCCAGACGGCCATCCAACTGTCTGGCATCAGCACGTTCATTGCGTATGGCGCTGTACAGAAAGAATATGAAATAATGACTTTGACCGCTTCATACATGTATTTGAGAGTTCAGGGTACAGAAACGGGCAATGCCTGGTACTTTAAACTCAAAGCATTGTAAAACAATGGATTTTTCAAGAGCAGAGACCTCCGGGTTTCTGCTCTTTTTATGCTTTTCGCCGACTGGTTTTGTGCCGGGCTTCCCGCGGTTGTCATAACTGTGCGCACAAAATTTGCCCACGTGAAGCGTGTTTCATAACATGAAATGAATATCATGAATCGAACAGTCTTTCTTTCCAGCCTTTTTTTTATCGCCTTTTTATCCCTTTTCGCCAATAGCTCCTGCAATAAGGAACCGGGCGCTACCCCAACCCCCGCCTCCCCATCCATCAGCATAGCCGACATCAGCGCTGAGCGACAATCTGCGCAGTCGTCGGTTTTCTTTTTCGTTACCCTCAGCAGCCAATCTGCAACGGATGTGGCCGTCAGCTACCGCCTCCGGGAAGGTACGGCTAAGTTCAATACCGATTTCATCGACAAGCAGGGTACCGTTACCGTGCCCGCAGGAGCCCTTTCGGTTAGCTTTGAGGTGATTGTGGCAGGCGGCGATCTCAGGAAGGAAAATGTCAACTTTTTCGTGGAGCTGCACAATCCGGTAGGCTGTACCCTTGCCGACTCGGTTGCCGTAGCTACCATCATCGATGAAAACGGCCTCAGGCTGCCTACGACCAATACAGGCTATACTACTCCTAATAGTTATCCCGGCTATACCCTCGCCTGGAGCGATGAGTTTGATGGCGCCGCCCTTAATACGGCATCCTGGAATTACGAAATCGGCAACGGCAGCAATGGTTGGGGCAATAACGAACGCCAGTACTACACCTCCAGAACCAAAAATGTCTTCCTTTCCGAGGGCAACCTCATTATCGAAGCCCGCAAAGACAATATCGAAAACTTCCTCTACTCTTCGGCTCGCCTCACTACCAAAGGCAAGAGGGAGTTTCAGTTTGGCCGCATCGATATGCGCGCTAAATTGCCCAAAGGACAGGGCATCTGGCCCGCCCTCTGGATGCTGGGCGCAAACATCAATAGCGTGGGCTGGCCCTCATGCGGAGAGATAGACATCATGGAGCTGGTAGGGCATGAGCCCAACCGCGTACACGGAACCCTCCACTGGCGCGGTGTCGACGGCCACCTCTACCGCGGGAGCAGTACGGCGCTCTCATCCGGCGACTTCTCCGATGAGTTTCACGTCTTTTCCCTCATCTGGCAGGAGGATTCCCTCGTCTGGTACGTCGACGACCGCGAGTTTTACCGCATGACGAGGGCCGATTTTGGCGCGGCTGCTTACCCCTTTAACGCGCCACAGTTCTTTATCTTCAACGTCGCCGTAGGCGGCAACTGGCCCGGCGATCCCAATCCGTCCACCACTTTCCCCCAGCGGATGTTTGTAGACTACGTCCGCGTTTTTCAATAACCCCGAGGTTTCTCAAAAAATCTGCCACTATCATGCGTACATTCACGGCAATGGCTTATCCAATTCTGCTTGTCTGGATGCTGCTGGCCTCCTGCAACAAGAATAATCAGGATATCATACCCCAGCCGCCGCCCCAGCCGGTGCAAAATGACATAAACGTCTGGCTCACCAAAGCCGACCGCACCCAACTGCTGGAAAAACAAACCACCCCTCTGGGCTTTACCGCTACCGTCAACAACTACCCCAATATCAAAGTAGACCCCTCTGTGGCCTACCAAACCATCGACGGCTTTGGCTACACCCTCACCGGAGGCAGCGCCATGCTCATTCAAGGCATGGACAGCAGCCCCCGCAACCTCCTGCTCGAAGAATTGTTCCGCTGCGACAACAGCAACAATAAGATGTGCATCAGCTACCTGCGCCTCAGTTTAGGCGCTTCCGATCTCGACGAAGCCGTCTTCAGCTACAACGACATTCCCCTCGACCATGAAGACCTCAATCTTCAGCATTTCAGCCTCGCAAAAGACACCCTCTACCTCATCCCGCTGCTGAAATCCATCCTCAGCATCAACCCCGACATTAAGCTCATGGCCTCGCCCTGGAGCCCGCCGGCCTGGATGAAAAATAACAAAAATTCGGTAGGCGGCAGCCTCCTCCGCCAGTATTATTCCGTATATGCCCAGTACTTCGTGCGCTACATCCAGGCCATGAAGTCCCACGGTATTCGCATCGACGCCATTACGGTGCAAAACGAGCCTCAACACGGCGGCAACAACCCCAGTCTGCTGATGAGCGCCGCCGAGCAGGCCGAGTTCGTGAGAGACCATCTTGGGCCAGCCTTCCAGGCTGCCAACATAGATGCCAAAATCATCATCTGGGATCATAACTGCGACAACCCGCAGTACCCCATATCCATCCTCAACGATGCCGCCGCCAAAAGCTTCATCGATGGCAGTGCTTTCCACCTGTACAACGGCGACATATCCGCCC
>CAYOTJ010000257.1:0-5802 GCA_964406855.1 uncultured Saprospiraceae bacterium | reverse complement strand
ACTTCATCAAGCTCAGCAAGGCGCTCAAAAGCCCGCTGCTTCCCTTCCTCTATCGCCGGCTCAACTTCTCGCCTCGCTTTATCCTGCCCGCCTCTTTTGGCAGCCGCAAGCCCGGCCGACAGGTGCTGCGCCACTATACCCGCCCCTTTGCCAACCACAGGCAGCGCAACGGCGCCTTGGCCTTTGCCCGATCTCTGCTCAATGACCAAGGCTGGTTTGAGTCGCTCTGGCGCCGGCGCAACGCCTTAGCCCACCAGCCGATGCTTTTCATCTGGGGCATGCAGGACCCCGTCGTCAAACCTGCTCAACTGGCCCGCTTCCAGGCCGGCTTCCCACAGGCCCAAACCGTAGCGCTCAACCATAGCGGCCACTTCCCCCAGGAAGAAGCGCCCCATGAGGTAGCGGAGGCCATACGGGGTTTTATGGCATCAAAAGTTATCTATATTTTTGGGGCCCCGCCGCGTTAACATCTACTCCTTATATCAACCTGCGCGGCACCGCCGCGTCTTCGCTACGCTCTTCCGGGTAAACGTGTTCCGCTCTTATGGCTGCGCTTGCAGCCTCCCTTTGGGGTCGGCTGCAAGCGCAGCCATACCGCTTCACCCCCTGGTCCAACTCCGCCAGGCATATACTTTAAAATCAAGGTTAATAATTAATTTGATTGTAAACATTTGGATATCCGGCTAAAAGGCATTTATATTGTATTAAGGTTGGCTGCATAAGGTAAAAAATGCCCAAAACATTCTTTCCCAATAGCAAAAGCCAATCCTTGTCAAATGTAAAAAACGCCTCATGCCAACCATCGCTTTCATAGATATAGAAACCGACAGCCTGGGCAAAAACATCCGGGACATAGGTGCTTGCTATGACGCTGGAGGCCGATTTCACAGCAACAATCTCTTACAGTTTACCACCTTCATCGGGCAGGCCGATTTTGTGTGCGGGCACAATATCCTCAACCACGACCTTAAAATATTGAACAGTAAGGGTCTCCATTTTTCGCCTGAAAAGGCCATTGACACGCTCCCTTGGTCGCCGCTGCTTTTTCCTCAAAAACCTTATCATGCTTTAGTCAAAGACGATAAACTCCAGACTGACAGCCTCAACAACCCACTCAACGATGCCCTGAAAGCTCGCGATCTCTTTTACGATGAAGTCGCTGCGTTTTCAGCGCTTAATGCCGATTTGCAAAGTATTTTTTATGGCTTATTGCACAACCAGCCCGCCTTCTTAGCTTTCTTCAAATACCTAAACTATAAATCTGACAATCAAGACCTTGTTGCTCTTATTATCCAAAAATTCCGCTCCGACATTTGCGAAAAAGCGGAAGTGACGCGTTGGGTCCATCAACAACCCGTTGAGTTGGCCTACGCATTGGCGCTGATCAATTGCCGAAACCGCTTTTCGGTGACGCCTCCCTGGGTACTGAGAAACTACCCCGATATGGAGCGCGTCATGGCAAATTTGCGCAACAAACCCTGCCTTGAAGGCTGCTCGTATTGCACCCAAAGCCTCGATATTTTTAAGGGATTAAGAACCTTTTTTGGCTTTGATGCCTATCGCACTTACGGCGGCGAACCCTTGCAGGAAAATGCCGTTCGCGCAGCCGTCCAAAATCGCTCTCTGCTGGCTGTTTTCCCCACCGGTGGCGGAAAATCCATTACATTTCAGGTGCCTGCCCTAATGAATGGTCAAAGTATGAAAGCGCTTACGGTAGTCATCTCTCCGCTGCAATCATTAATGAAAGATCAGGTGGACAACCTCGAACGAGCGGGGATCACCGAAGCCGTTACCATCAATGGCCTGCTCGACCCCATTGACCGCGCCAAATCCTTCGAGCGGGTAGAAGATGGCTCCGCCGCCCTGCTGTACATCTCCCCCGAATCGTTGCGCTCTCAAACCATCGAACGGCTGCTGCTGGGCCGAAAAATTGCCCGTTTTGTGGTAGATGATGCCCACTGCTTATCCGCTTGGGGACAGGATTTTCGGGTGGATTACCTTTACATCGCCGACTTTATCAAAACCCTGCAAGAGAAAAAAAACCTCGCAGACCCCATTCCCGTATCCTGCTTTACGGCAACGGCCAAACAAAAAGTGATTGAAGATATTTGCGCTTACTTTCGGGAAAAACTACAACTCGAACTCGATGTTTTTCGGGCCTCTGCCTCTCGCAGCAATCTGCACTACAAAGTATTTGAAAAAGAAGGCGACGACGAAAAATACAACGCGCTTCGGAGCCTCATTGTCGATAAAAATTGCCCGACCATCATCTATGTCTCCCGTACCCGAAAAGCCAAAGAGCTGGCCGAGCGGCTTCATGCCGACGGCTTCAATGCCCGCGCCTTTCACGGTAAAATGGATTCGACCGAAAAAACTGAAAACCAAAATGCCTTCATGGCCGGAGAAGTTCAAATTATGGTAGCGACCTCCGCCTTTGGTATGGGCGTAGACAAAAAAGACGTGGGGCTGGTAATCCATTTTGATATTTCGGATTCTTTGGAAAACTATGTGCAGGAAGCCGGGCGAGCCGGGCGCGATGAAAAAATTGAAGCCGATTGCTACGTATTGTTCAGCGAGGAAGATTTGAGCAAACACTTTATACTGCTCAACCAAACCAAACTGAACATCCAGGAAATAAAACAAATATGGAACGCCATCAAGTTCATTACTAAGTATCGAACCAGCGTTTCCAATTCACCGCTCGAAATTGCCCGAAAAGCAGGCTGGGACGACAGCGTTTCAGAAATTGAGACCCGCGTAACCACTGCCATCGCCGCTCTGGAAGAAGCCGGTTATCTGCGGCGCGGCCAAAATATGCCCCGAGTTTACGCGAATAGCATCCTGAGCAAAAGCGCGCAGGAGGCTATTGAAAAAATTGAAAAATCTACCCGCTTCGATCACGACCGCCAAAAAGCAAACGCCGTCCGAATCATCAAAAAGCTGTTTTCCAGCAAAAGTAAGACATCCGATAGCGATGATGCCGAATCGCGCATTGATTACATCAGCGACCACTTGGGCGTCGTTCGGGAAGAGGTCATCCAGATCATTAACCTGCTCCGTGAGGAAAAAATTCTCGCCGACGCCAAAGACCTCACCGCTTTCATCAAAAGAGGGGAACACAAAAACCGCTCGCTCTCGGTGATGGAAGCATTTGGCCAAATCGAGCACTTTTTGCTTACCCAATTCAGCGAAATCGAGCAGGATTTTTCCCTCAAGGCCCTCAACGAAGCAGCAGAGGCGGCAAACTGCGCGGGCGTCTCGCCCCAGCGTATCAAAACCGTATTGAATTTTTGGGCCATCAAGCACTGGGTCAAACGCGCAACTCGCGATTTTTCAAACCACGCCATCGTCGTACAAACCTTAGATTCACCTGAAAACCTGAGGGAAAAACTCGTCAAACGACAGGAATTAGCGCGATCGGTTATTGAATTTTTATACGAAAAAAGCAAATTGGTAAAGGCCGAAAGCACCGAACCGGAAGAGGTACTGGTCGAATTTTCAGTACTGGAATTAAAAGACAACTTCGAGCGGCAATCCGGCCTTTTCCAACAAAAAACAACGGCGGAAGCTATTGAAGATGTACTTTTTTACTTGTCTAAAGTAGAGGCGCTCAAAATTGAAGGCGGTTTTATGGTCGTTTATAACCGGCTGCACATCGTACGATTGGAGGAAAACAATAAAATTCAGTACAAAAACGAAGACTATCAGAAACTCAACCAATTCTACGAGAATAAGGTACAGCAAATCCATATTGTGGGCGAATACGCAAAAAAAATGGTGCACGACTACGTGGGCGCCCTGCGTTTCGTAGATGATTATTTTCAGTTGAACTATTCCTCTTTTTTAGGGAAATATTTCCCCGGGTCGCGCGGGACAGAAATCAAACGCAACATCACGCCCGCCAAGTACCGGCAGTTGTTTGAGACACTATCCGAAGCGCAACGCCAAATTATTGACGACAAGAACAGCACGCACCTCGTGGTGGCGGCCGGGCCGGGTAGCGGTAAAACCAAGGTACTCACGCACAAACTCGCCGCCCTCCTGCTCATGGAGGATGTAAAACATGAGCAACTGCTTATGCTCACCTTCTCGCGGGCCGCCGCTACAGAATTTAAAAAGCGACTCCGCCATCTTATCGGAAATGCCGCTCATTTTGTGGAAATTAAAACCTTCCACTCTTATTGCTTCGATTTGATGGGCCGCATCGGAAACTTGGAAAAATCAGACCGCATCCTACAAAACACCATCGAAAAAATCCGGAATGGTGAGATTGAAGCCAATCGAATTACAAAAACCGTATTAGTAATTGACGAAGCCCAAGACATGAATGCTGACGAATTTGCATTGGTCAAAATCTTAATGGAAAAAAATGAAGGGCTGCGCGTCATTGCCGTCGGCGACGACGACCAAAACATCTACGGGTTTCGAGGCGCTGATTCCCGCTATCTGTTTGCGCTCATAGAGCAACATGGCGCAACAAAATACGAACTGACCACTAATTATCGCAGTTGCTCCTCTATCGTAGCTTTTGCCAATGCCTTTGTAAAAACCATTTCAAGCCGATTGAAGATTAGTGACATTAATCCGAATCAACGCGTAGCAGGCACGGTAAAATTAGTCTCCTATGAAAGCAAAAATCTGATAGAACCGCTGGTAAGCGATCTGCTTGCCACCGACCTAAAGGGCAGCTCCTGCGTGCTCACGCGCACCAATGAAGAAGCCGCCCAGATTACCGGCTTGTTAGTACAAAACGGCCGCAGCGCAAAACTCATTCAAAGTAACGACGGTTTTCCTCTGCAAAACCTCCTTGAAGTACGCTTTTTTATAAACGCCCTGGGCGCCCCGGCTGTATATATCAGTCCTGAGGTTTGGAACCATGCCAAACGCACAGTCCATGCCCGGTTTCAATCAAGCCCAAAATTTGATATTGTAAAAAACTTGGTCAAAGATTTTCAAGAGACCAACCCCAACAGCAAGTATTGGTCTGATTTTTATTCTTTTGTAACCGAATCTAACATTGAGGATTTTTACAGACAGGAGGGCGACACCCTGTTTGTTTCCACCATACACAAGGCCAAAGGACGTGAGTTTGACAACGTATTCCTGATGCTTGACGGCTATAATTCGGCTACAGACGACGCCAAGCGCCAGTTGTACGTAGCCCTCACCCGCGCCAAAAACCATCTGGCAATTCACACCAACGGCAACCATTTCAAAAACATTATCGCACTACCCAATATACAGCGCATACACAATGCCGAAACACATAAGCCCCCTGCCAAAATTGCCGTTCAACTCAGTCTCAAAGATATTAACTTAGGCTTTTTCGCCTACGTGCAACGACATGTTATACAACTTGCCAGCGGCCAAAATCTGCAAATTCATCCCGAAGGATTAGCCAATGCAAATGGAACTTTAATACTAAAATTTTCAAAGCTGTTTCAAGAGCAGATCGCTGCCCGACTTCAATCTGGTTATACCCTGTGCGAGGCTCGTGTCAATTTTATGGTATACTGGAAAAACCCGGAAACAGAGCAGGAATCTCTGGTGGTATTACCGGAATTGATCTTTGAGCAGTAGCTATAGTTGTAGTTTTCCAAGCCAAGATTTATAAATCTCAGCTTGGAAAACTACCGTCTCTTTTACTTCTTCACCCCCAGCATCTCATCCACCAAACCATAAGCCTTAGCCTCTGGGGCCGTCATCCAGTTGTCGCGATCACAATCTTCGGCTATGCGATCGAGGGGTTGGCCGGTGGTTTCGCTCAGGATTTGGTAGAGCGCGCTTTGGAGCTCTTTGTAC
>CAYOTJ010000256.1:0-5803 GCA_964406855.1 uncultured Saprospiraceae bacterium | reverse complement strand
TAGCTATGCGCATGGGCGCTATGGCAGCGTGCCGTCTGATACGGTCTTCTTCGTCTGGTTTTTTCCTAATTCTTACATGCTAATTTGATTCGTCATGTACCGACGATTACTGACGGCGCTTGTGCTGTGGCTGACGGCTGCGGGGCGTATAAGCGCTTGTGACGCCTGCGGCTGTAGCTTGCTGTTGGGCAACTGGAGCCCCATTTCGGGACTACAAAGCACTTATGCCGGGTTGCGCTGGCAGAGCCAGGCCTACCGCTCGTATGCTACGGCGGCCGATCTGGAAGCCGGGGCAACAGGGAGCCGCGAGTTTTTTCAGATGGCCGAACTCCGGGCCGGCTGGGCCATAACGCCCCGATGGCAGGTGGCGGTGGGGCTGCCTTATGCCTTGCTGCGGCGACAGACGGCGGGAGTCGAGCTGGCCGACAATGGCTTGGGCGACATCAGCCTGATGGTGACGGCCCTGCTGTGGCAGTCGAAGTCGGGCAGTAGCCGGCTCACGGGCGCCGCAGCCGTAGAAGCGCCAACGGGCACATTTGCAGCTACCGACAACAGCGTTACCGGCAATGCCAGCTTTCAGTTGGGGTCGGGCAGTTGGGACGCGGCCCTGGCTACCCAGTTTTTGCAGGCTTTCCGGCGCTGGTCGCTGAGCGTAGACGCCAGCTACCGGATCAATGGCCTCAACCCCGAAGCCTACCGCTACGGCAACCGGCTGCTGGTGAACGGCCGGGGCTACTACCGGCATACGCGGGGCAGCAACAGTTGGTCGCCCTTTGCAGGGTTGAGCTGGGAGAGCGCCGGGCGCGATGTGCAGCGCGGCTATTACCGCAACCATACAGGCGGCTACTTTGCCTTTGCGCAACTGGGGCTGCAATGGTCGGCGCCCAAGGTGGCCGTAGAAGTAGGCGGCCAACTGCCGCTGGCTCATGGGTGGGCCGACGGACTGGTGATACCGCTGGGCAGGGTATCGGTACAAGGCGTGTATTTCTTTTAATCTGCGCCCCATTGGGGGCGTCCAAGCATAGTTTTCTATGATAACCCCAATACGCTACCTGATGGCCGTCTTAGGGATGGCTTCTTTGTTGGTCGTTGCGGCCTGCAACGACGAAGCTACTCCTCAGGAGGATACCCAGGCGCCTGTGATAACCATCTTGTCGCCGGCTGCCGACGCCGCATTTACGCCTGGCAGCGAAGTGATCATCGAAGTGGACTTTGAAGAAAATCAGGAGATGCACACCCTCAACGGGGTGCTGCGCTCGCTGAGCGATAAAAAGGCCGTTACGCTATTCGACGAGCATGTACATGCTCAGGATCATACGGTGCGCATGAGCTACACCCTGCCGGAGCGCAGCGGAGAGACTTTTGTGCTGACCGTCAAAGCCAGTGATCACAATGATAATCAGAACAGCAAGTCTGTGACTTTTTTTACCAACTAACATCATTTCATTTTCAACTAATTTAAACCATGAAACAAAACACTTTGATCGCATTGTTCGCCGCCTTGGGCGCGCTGATCGCTTTCTCGGGCTGTAAAAAAGAGGAAGACGAAGTAGGGACGGCTAATCTGGAGTTTGAGTACAAAGTGGGCAGCCAGGATTTTGTCTACAACCAAACCTATACCATCAACGGCGTAGCTATAAGCTTTGAGACGGTTCAGTTTTATGCCGGCGGCGTAGAGCTCCATCCCGAATCGGGCGAGCATACGCACTTCGACAACTACCTGCTGGTGAAGCCTGCCGGCGGCGAGTACAAACTCGGCGACCTTCAAAAAGGCCACTATCACGAGCTGAAGTTCTTTGTAGGATGAAAACAGCCAGACTGAAGCCGACTTCACAAGCCGCCCGGCTACGGATCCGTTGGCCGTTCAGACGCCGCGCATGCACTGGAGCTGGAACTCGGGCTATATCTTCTTCCGCGTCGACGGCAAAGTAGACACCGATGGCGACGGCACGCCCGAAACAGGTATGCAGTTCCACATCGGCACGGATGCTATGCTGACAAACGTGGAGTTTGCCCTGCACAACGACCTCGATCAGGAAGACAACCACCTGCACCTTCAGCTCGACGTAGCCCGCCTGTTTTCGGGCATCGACCTGAAGACGGAATACCTGACGCATACGGGCGACGCCCTGCCGCTGGCTCAGAAGTTTATAGCCAACATCGCTCCGGCGCTGACGGTGGAGTAAGAATTTTTTAGTAAATTGGCGATTTGCGGCAAGGAGGGCGGCGCGGCCAAGCCTTTGCATTGGGAACGGTTCACAGCTATTGCCTCATGCTATGGGCGGCGCCCCCGCCTTCCTTGACCTTTTTTCAAAGCGTATGAACAATGTAACGCTGACTATGGCCCTGGTTGCTGCCTTGCTGCTGGGATCTTGTGCCAAAGACGATGACAACGACCTCCGCTTCAGTTTGCCGGAAGTAAATCTACCCGACGGCTTTCCGGCGGTGATTATGCCCGCCGAAAACATAGCCAGCCAGGAGCGCATTGACCTCGGGCGGCGGCTGTTCTACGAGCCGCTACTTTCGCTCGACAGCACGGTATCCTGCGGCAGTTGCCATAAGCCCGAACTGGCCTTTGCCGACGACCGGCCCATCAGCCCCGGCGTACACGGGCGGTTGGGTATGCGCAATTCGCCTACCTTAGCCAATGTGGCTTATGTGGCCCGCTTCAACAAAGACGGGGGCGTGCCCAAGCTCGACCTTCAGGCTGCTGTGCCCTTAGAAGATGAAAATGAGATGGCCCTGCCTATGGAAGTCAGCGCCGCCCGCCTCAATGCAGACGCTTCGTACTTCCACGATTTTATGAGGGCCTACGGCCGTCCGGCCGACGCCTTCACCATCACCCGGGCGTTGGCCTCCTTTCAGCGGACCATCCTGAGCGGCGACAGCCCCTACGACCAATACCGGCGCGGCCAATCTTCGGCCCTCAATGCCGCCCAACTCAGGGGCATGGCGCTGTTTTTTGGCGATCGCGCCCAGTGCGGCAGTTGCCACCAGGGGTTGTTTTTTCAGGCCGACGACTTTGCCAACAACGGCCTCTACCTCGACTATGGCCGCGACCCCGGCCGCAGGCGCGTAACCGCCAGCCTCGACGACGAGGGCAAATTTCGCATTCCAACCTTGCGCAATGCGGCCCTTACAGCGCCCTATATGCACGATGGCAGCCTGCCCGACCTCCGGGCCGTGCTGCGCCACTATAATCGGGGTGGCGAAGCCCATCCGCAAAAAGATCCGCGCATTAGGCCGCTGGGCCTTACGGAAACTGAGCTGAGCGACATCATCGCCTTTTTGGAGAGCCTCACCGACGAGCAATTGCTAAATAACCCGGATCTGCGCCCCGAATAGCGCCCCGAATAGAAAGTACGCCTTTTTTCAGGCCCCCTCTTGCGGGTATGGAAAACATTGCCTTATCTTTGCCGCTGACAAATAGCAACCAATGGCATTTTTTGTTTGCAACAACTGGTGGTGGCACATTCCCTCGGATACCCGGGTGAAGTGACACGCCGTTGCCAGCAAAAAGCGCACATAACAATCGGCCTGTCGGGTTCACCCCGGCAGGCCGATTGTCGTTTTAGGGCCTTGGGTTGTCTTTGACAGGCTTTTGAACTGCTTACAACAACATGGAAACAATCAAGCTAAAAATTAACGTCCTCCGCATACTTGGCGACACCCTTACGCCGGTGAGCCTCTACCTGCGGCTGCGCGATCACTTCACCGATCCGGTATTGCTGGAAAGCAACGACTTTCGCAGCAAGGAAGATTGCTTCAGCTTTTTGGGTTTGGATACCCTGGCGTCGTTTCGCGTACAAAACGGACTAATGGAGGAGCGCCTGCCCGACGGAAGCGTCAGGCAGGAGGCCGTGGGCGCCGGCAGCGGCGTAGCGGCCTCCTTACAGGCGTTTGTACAGCGGTTTGCCCCCGACCGCCCGGCGCCTTTCCGGGGCGGCAACGGGTTGTTTGGCCATACCGGCTTTGATGCGGTTCAGTATTTCGACTCGCTGCCCATGGACCCCGCCAAGCGTCGTTTCGATCTGCCCGAACTCCGCTACCACCTCTATCGCTTTGTACTGGCCTTCAACCACTTCAAAGATGAGCTCTACCTGCTCGAAAATCAGCCCGAAGGAGAACCCAGCCGATTGGCAGAGCTGGCTACCTTAGTGCAAAGCCCGCGCCATCAGGCCAGCCACCCCTTTCGGATGGTGGGCGCAGAGCGCTCTAACCTCACCGACGAGGCGTTTATGGCTTTAGTCAGTGCCGGCAAACGACATTGCCAACTGGGCGATGTGTTTCAGATTGTCTTCAGCCGGCAGTTTGAACAGTCGTTCCAAGGCGACGATTTTCAGGTGTACCGGGCCTTGCGTTCCATCAACCCGTCGCCTTATCTCTTCTACTTCGATTATGGCAACTATCGCATCTTCGGCTCTTCGCCCGAGGCGCAGATGGTAGTCAAAGACGGGCGGGCGCGGGTAAATCCCATAGCCGGAACCTATCGCCGCACCGGCGACAACGAGGCCGACGCCTTAGCTGCCCTCGACCTCAGCAAAGACCCCAAGGAAAATGCCGAACACATCATGCTTGTCGATCTGGCTCGCAACGACCTCGGCCGCCACACCCGCAATGTGCAGGTGCGCGAGCTCAAGGATATCCAATTTTACAGCCACGTCATCCATTTGGTGAGCACCGTCACCGGCGACCTTCCCGAGGGCGCCAACCCCGTGCAGATATTTGGCGACACCTTCCCGGCCGGCACCCTGTCTGGGGCGCCCAAGTACAAAGCCATTGAACTCATCACCCGATATGAAAACCAAAACCGCAGTTATTACGGGGGCGCGCTGGGCTACATCGACTTTAGCGGAGAGATGAATCAGGCCATCGTTATCCGGTCTTTCCTTAGCCTCGACAATGTGCTCTATCGCCAGGCCGGGGCCGGCATTGTGGCCGCCAGTGAAGAAGAAAAAGAACTTCAGGAGGTCAACAACAAATTAGGCGCCCTGCGCCGCGCCCTCGTGGAAGCCGAGCAACTTTCTCAACCGCAACAACAGCCTGTGCTATGAAAATATTAGTTATCGATAATTACGATTCCTTTACCTACAACCTGGTGCAGTACATTCAGGAGATATTGGAGCAGGAAGTCGACGTGCGCCGCAATGACGCCATCGGGGTAGAGGAGGTAGATCAATACGACGTTATTGTGCTCTCGCCGGGGCCAGGCCTGCCTAATGAAGCAGGTATCATGCCCGAGGTCATCCGGCGCTATGCCCCCACCAAGCGCATTTTAGGCGTATGCTTGGGGCATCAGGCCATAGGCGAAGCCTTTGGCGCCCGCCTTCAAAACCTGACTCAGGTCTTTCACGGCATCGAAACCCCGGTGCGCGCCACCGGTGTGGGCGAGCCGATGTTTGAGGGCCTACCCGATACCTTTGCCGTAGGGCGCTACCTCAGTTGGGTAGTAGATAAAGACAGTGTTACCGACGAGCTGGTGGTGACGGCTGTCGACGACAATGGCGAGATCATGGCCTTGCGCCACCGCGAGTACGATGTTCGGGGCGTGCAGTTTCACCCGGAGTCGATACTGACCCCGCTGGGCAGGCAGATGCTGGAAAACTTCTTCCGCCACATCCCTCAAATGCAATCCGCATGAAAGCGCTGCTGACCACCCTCTTCGACCACCAGCCGCTCAGCAGGGCCGAGGCTCGGGAGGCGCTGCTGGGCATAAGCCGGGAAGCTTACCCGTCAGCCCAGATAGCGGCTTTTATTACGGTGTTTCAGATGCGGCCCATCACCTTGCCCGAGTTGCAGGGGT
>CAYOTJ010000255.1:4592-5820 GCA_964406855.1 uncultured Saprospiraceae bacterium | reverse complement strand
CCCCAGCGCAGCCCCAGCAAGCCGCCCACACTGTTCCGGACAAGGGGGCGCAGCGGTATGGCTACCTGTCCTCGGCGGCCCCTAAAGGACGCAGGGCAGGTAGCCATAAGAGCGGAGCACGTTTACCCGGCCGAACGGAGTGAGGACGCGGCGGCGCCGCGCAAGCTGCTAAAGGGAGTAAATGTTAGGCGGCGTGGCCCCTGAAAAAAACGGCCAAAAGCCCTTCTCGGACTGTTGACCGTTTTTTATTTGGTATTGAGCTTGAACGCTATGCCCAGTGCACCAGATTGAGCTCCTGCCGGTGCGGCATAGCGGGGTGCTGCGGGAAGACGCGGAAGCCATATTCGTATACGCCCGCCAAGTGGGGGTCGACGCTCACGCGGTAGCGGGCTACGTCGCTTTGGGTTTCCACCAACTGGAAAGCGTGTACCTGTTTCATTTCGAGCTCTTTTTCGTTGAGGCGCTTGAAAAAGACGACCTCTACGCCTACGTTCTGGGCGGGTATGCCCGACAGGAAGAGCTTAATTTCGGCGGTAAAGGTCTCGCCTACGGGGAGCGCATGGTTGGAAGAGTCGAAGGCTTCCACCTCCAGCGCATGGAGGCCGTCCCAGCGCTTGCGCACGGTCTGCTTCCACTGGGCCAGCTCTTTGGCTAAGGCGTAATTGCCGGCCCGCACCTTTTGCAGGCGCTGGAAGAGCTTGTTGTAGAAGCGATCGTAGTAGTCGTCGAGCATGCGCTTCATGGTAAACTCGGGCGCAATTTCGGCGATGTTGTTTTTGATGAAGCTCACCCAACGGGGCGAAATGCCCTTATCGTTGCGGTCGAAGTAGGTGGGCACAATATCGGTTTCGAGGATATTGTAGATGGTTTCGGCGTCGAGCTCATTCTGCAGGTTCGGGTCTTCGTAGGCGGCCTTTTCGGGCAGGGCCCAGCCGCCGTCGGGGCGGTAGCCTTCGGCCCACCAGCCGTCGAGGACGCTGAAGTTGACCACGCCATTGAGGGTGGCCTTCATGCCGGAGGTGCCCGAGGCTTCCATGGGCCGGGTGGGCATGTTAAGCCAGATGTCGACGCCCTGTACCAGCAGCTTGGCCATTTCCATGTTGTAATCTTCGAGGAAGATGACCTTGCCTGCAAACTCGGGCTGCTTGCTCACGTGAATGATGTGGCGGATGAGATCCTGGCCGCCGCCGTCGGCAGGGTGGGCCTTGCCGGCGAAGATGAACATCAC
>CAYOTJ010000255.1:0-4582 GCA_964406855.1 uncultured Saprospiraceae bacterium | reverse complement strand
TCACCGGGCGGTCGGGGTTGTTGACGATGGCCCGCAGCCGGTCGAGGTTGGTAAACAGCAACTGGGCCCGCTTGTAGGTAGCAAACCGGCGGGCGAAGCCCAACACCAGCGCATCTTCGCGCACCTGATTGACAGACTCAAAAATGGAGCGCGGGCTGGCGCCCCGGCGGGCCATATCCGATTGCAACTTACTGCGCACATAAGCCAGCAGGCGGCGCTTGCACAGATGCCGCAGCGACATGATGACCTCGTCGTCGACCTGGTGGATTTTGCGCCAGTGGGCCTTGTTCGACTGGTCGGAGAGGTAGGCCTTGCCGAAGGCCTTGTCGTAGAGCTCCCGCCACTCGTCGGCTATCCAGGTAGGGTAGTGTACGCTGTTGGTTACATAGCCTACGTGTAGTTCTTCGGGGGTGTAGCCGGGGTAAAGCACATTAAACATCTTCTGGGATACGGCCCCGTGCAGGCGACTCACCCCGTTTACCTCCTGCGACAGGCGGATGGCTAAGTGGCTCATACTAAAGAGCTCTCCGGAGTCGGCTGCATTGACCTTGCCCAAGGCCATAAAGTCGGCCCAGCTGATGCCCAGATCGTGGGCATAGTGGTAAAGGTAGGTTTGTAAAAGGTTCTCGGGAAAGTGATCATGGCCGGCGGGCACAGGGGTATGGGTGGTGAATAACGACGATGAGCGCACCACTTCAAGGGCTTCGTCGTAGCTCATGCCCTCCTGTTGTATGTAGTTTTTGAGCCGCTCTAAGCTCAGGAAAGCGGCGTGGCCTTCGTTGCAGTGGTAGATGTCGGCTTTGATGCCCAAGGCTTTGAGGGCGCGTACGCCGCCGATGCCCAACAGTATTTCCTGCTTGAGGCGGTGTTCGTTGTTGCCGCCGTAGAGCTGGTGGGTGAGCGAGCGATCTTCCCAGGTGTTTTCCTCGAAGTCGGTGTCTAACAGGTAAAGGGGCACGCGGCCTACCTGCAAGACCCATATTTTAGCCGATACCATACGGCCGGCTAAGCCTACTTTGATTTTGAGCCACTCGCCCTGCTCATCGCGCATGGGCGTGATGGGCAACTTGGTGAACTCCTGAGGCGGAAACTGGTGAATCTGGTCGCCATTGAGCGCGATGGCCTGGTTGAAGTAGCCATAGCGGTACAACAGCCCCACAGCGGCGAAGTTGGCATTGCTGTCGCTGGCCTCTTTGAGGTAGTCGCCTGCCAATACGCCCAAACCGCCCGAATATAGGCGCAGCGAAATGTGCAGGCCGTACTCCATACTGAAATAGCCTACCTTGGGCTGGTCGGCTTTGGGGGCCTCTGCCATATAGGCGCGGAAGGCTTTGTCGACGCTCTTGAGGCGGGCCAGAAAGTCTTTGTCGGCGGCCAGCCTGCCCGCAGTCTCCGGGCTCAGGTTGTCTAACAAGGCTACCGGATTATATTGCAGGGCTTGAAATTTATCAGGATCAATGGAATTGAACAGGGCCGTAGCTTCCGGGTTCCACGACCACCAGAGGTTCATGGCTAAGTCGTGGAGAGGCTCTAAGGCCGGCGGCAGTTGTGAAGCAATAAAAATGCGCTTCAATTTAATCTGCGAATCGCTCAGTTGTCCGATCATAACGCTTCATTTTGAGGTAACCGCTCTGCCCCGAACGAAGGACAAAGCGCGCAAAAATACAACCATCCCGGCAATTACCATGCCGATCTTGTAAAAAATACACTAAGAGTTGGCTCAGGAAAAGGATCGCAGCACGTACGTCAGCACCGGCCCGAACACCAGCGCTAAACTCAACGGCAGCCCCCACGACGGCAGACGCAGGGGCGCCCCCACAGCCGGAAAGGTCACAAAAACCACAATGAGCCCAAAGATGAGCATAATGGCCAGCTTGAGGTACCTCATCAGGCGTACCGCATGACCGTAGTGGCGCAGGGCGTTCTCGGGCGTGATGCGCACTAAGTAGTTGAACCGGTGCGGATGCCGGTTGAGGATCGTCATCAGCGCAAAGAGAAGCGTAGCCAAACCCGGCAACATCCAAATGAAGTTGCGCGGCCCATAGCTGTCGGCCTTTCCGTAGAAATTGAAATGCACGGGAATAATCTCCGGCAGATGCGAATAGCTCCCCAGCACCAGCCCCCACAGGCATATCAGAGCCGTCCAGGCAGCTACTTCAAGCACCCGATCGAGGGCGGTGGGCGCAATGTCAATTTTTGGTTGGTCCATAGCAGGCAGCGCAGCTTTTTGGCAAAGGTAAGGTATGTGCGTCAAATTCCACAGCGCCGGCCCTTAGCCGCCGCTCCAGCGATAAGTATCCAACCGAAAGCCCGCCAGGTCAAGTATGCGATCCGTTACCGTAGCAGCCACCTCTTCCACCGTAGTCGGGCGGCTGTAAAACGAGGGTATGGCCGGGCAAATGATGGCGCCCGCCTCGGTGAGCTGGGTCATGTTGCGAAGATGGATGAGGCTGAAGGGCGTGTCCCGCGGGGCTAATATCAGCTTGCGCCGTTCTTTGAGCGCCACATCGGCCGCCCGAGTGATGAGGTCGTCGCTGACGCCATTTGCAATGCGCCCCAGCAACCCCATCGAGCAGGGGCATACGATCATAACGCCGTAGCGGGCCGAGCCCGAGGCAAAAGGCGCCAGGAAATCGTTTTTATCGTAAAAAGTAAACGGATAACGCTGATAGTCGTCGTTGCCCAACTCCAACTGCCAGTTGTAGCGGGCGTTATCGGTCATCACCACGCCTACGGCCTCCCATTGCTCGGGCATACCCGCCAAGCGGTCGAACAGCAATTTGGCGTAAACAGAGCCACTGGAGCCCCCTAAGGCTACCACCACTTTATGCTTCATGGTTATAAATAAACGTTAAAGTCCTCTTAAGGCTGTATCCGGGATGAAAAAATGCACGTATATTAGCTTGTCATTTTGTGTTCATCAGAAAACTATAAGGAAAAACCATGAAAAAAGTTGTGTGGGGCGCCAGTTTCGTGCTCATCGCCTTGTGCATATCGGCCTTTGCATGGCGTACCGCGCCAGCCCAAACCGAGGCCGCCAACGACCAGATCCGCTGGTATACCTGGGAAGAGGCCGTAGCTGCCAGCGCCAACCAGCCCAAAAAGCTGTTCGTAGACGTCTACACCGACTGGTGCGGCTACTGCAAACGCATGGATGCCAGCACGTTCACCGATCCGGCCGTCATCCAATACATCAACGAAAACTTCTACGCCGTAAAGTTCAATGCCGAACAAACAGGCGACGTTCAGTACAAGGGCCACACCCTGCGCTTCCAGGCCAACGGCCGCCGCGGCTACCACGAGCTGGCCGCCGCCCTGCTCGACAACCGCCTCAGCTACCCCTCTTTCGTCTACCTCGACGAAAGCCAGTTGCGCATCACCATATCGCCGGGTTACAAAACCCCCGATGTGCTGCTGCGCGAAATGCGTTACGTTGCCGGCGGGCACTACAAAAACATGCGCTTCGAGCAGTTTCAGGGCAAATAGGCCTGCCGCCTGAGGCTCAATTGCGCCGGTAAGGGACATTTCAACCCTCGCCGGCGCAATTTTTTTTTAGGGTATTTTTTTCGGGGGGCCGCCGCATGGCATCTACTCCGGGTATCGCCACGGGCGGCGCCGCGTGTTCCGCTCTTACAGGCCGGCAAAGCAGTAAACGCACCGGGATAGCTTTCCGTCAGCCGGCCTGTACCGCTGCACCCGCTGCCCCGGGCCGGTTGCTTCGTCATGCTCCCGTTTTCATAAAACAGGCTCATGCCCCCTGAAACGGCCATAACGCCCGCTCTGATCATCCGCGTCCATTGTTTACGTCTGTAGCGGCGCAAGCGCTATCGTTTTCTCTATGCCAAGATTCATGAATCTTCACCTGAAGAACGATAAACCTTAGCTTCCCGTTTTTGTTTCTGTCATAAAGGGCAAAACAACATGATCGGCTGGCGATTTACGCAACATATACCCGGGCAGGAAGAAGGCAGCGCCTTCGACCGCCTTCTCAAAATTTTTCAGGAACTGCTGGTGTATACCTCCGGCGATGTGTCGGAAGCGCTTTCCTGGCTCACCCAACTCGATAAGGAGTACAAGCTCACCGATGAAAACTACGGCATGGCCGACTTCATCCAGGACCTCATCGACAAGGGCTACATCCGGCAGGATGACCCCTCCGGCAATGGCTTTACCCCTTCGGCAAAGATGGAGATCGCCCTGCGCCAAAAGGCCCTGCAAGATGTCTTCGGCGACATCAAAAAGACCAAGCGCGGCAACCACAGCACCCGCTATGGCGGCCGGGGCGACGAAATCACCTCCGAACTGCGCCCCTACGAATTTGGCGACCAATTAGAGCACTTAGCCGTCAGCGAAAGCCTGCGCAATGCCCAGATCAACCACGGCCTTGATGATTTTAAGCTCAGCGGCGACGACCTCGAAATCTACGAAACCTTCTATCAGGGCCAGATGAGCACCGTGCTCATGATCGACATTTCCCACTCCATGATCCTATACGGCGAAGACCGCATCACGCCCGCCAAAAAGGTGGCTATGGCCCTGAGCGAGTACATCACCACCCGCTTCCCCAAAGATACCCTCGACA
>CAYOTJ010000254.1:0-5828 GCA_964406855.1 uncultured Saprospiraceae bacterium | reverse complement strand
CCGGCTTCGCGTGCGAGCAGGTCGTCGCTGTCGAATTCAAAAAAAACGGAGTGTACCATAATATTGTCGGGCTGAGGGGGCGCCGGGGGAGGCGGAGCGGCGGGCTGCTCCATTTCCACCAAAAAGCTGAGCGTGGGGCGCAGCAGTAGCTCAAGGGTATAAAAATGGCGATTATCCCAGTTGGGGATGAGAAAGGCATGGCGGTAGGGGTGGTAAGTGTCGTGGGCTACGCTAAAGCCTAAGGTTTCATCGGCGCCGGCGCAGAGGAAAAAACGGCCGCTTTCATCGGCCCGCATGGGCAGGCGGCCGTTGATGTCTACCTTAGCGCCCGGAATGGGGGTGAGTAGTACCGAATCTTTGACGAAGCCTTCTACAAAGGTGATGGGGTCGCCATAGAGTTTCTCCGACAAGGCAAAATGATAAATATCCATGCCGCCCATGCCGCCGGGCCGATTGCTGGCAAAGTAGCCGGTTTTGCCATCGGCGGAGAGGAAGAAGCCCAGCTCGCGGTGGGGGCCATTGACGGGCGGCCCCAGGTTGATGGGCACGCTCCAGCGATCGAGGCGGTCGTCCCACCACGACATGAAGATATCCTGTTCGCCCAATCCCAGATGCCCCGTGCTGGCAAAGTAGAGGGTTTGGCCGTCGTTGGAGATGAAGGGCGCTTCTTCATCGGCGGGGGTATTTACGTTGATGCCTAAGTTGGCGGGCGTGCTCCAGAGGCCATTGGGCTGGAGGCTGCTGCTCCAGATGTCGCTGCCGCCTACGCCTCCACTGCGGTTGCTGGCAAAGAATATGGTGCTGCCGTCGCAACTGATGGCTGCCTGCGACTCCCAGCTCATATCATTGACGGGGGCGCCCAAGCTGCGAATATCCCGAATATCGGCGCCTGAGCTCAGCGCCTCCCAGATGTCGCAGGGGCCCCCTACGCCGTCGCGCAGGCAACTGGTGAAAAAAATGCGGCGTCCGTCACGGACTAAGGTCACCATGCCCTCGGGTTTATCGGTGTTGAACCCCCGCACCTTCTCGGCAGAATGCCAGGAGCCGTCGGGCCGCCGTTGGCTGGTGTAGAGGTCTTCATCGCCATCTTTGTCCTTTCGGGTGAAGTAGAGTCGATCCTGGTTGTTGGTCAGGCAGGGGAAGTAGTCGTCGCTGCGGGTGTTGATGTTAGGGCCGAGGTTATAAATCTCTGTGATGTTGATGAACTTTACAGAGTCGATGCTGAGCTCGCAGGCCCGGATGTTGCCCGGCAGGCGATCGATAAAAACGAACTCCTGGGCCTGCTCTTCGATACCCCTGAGGCCAAAGTCGGCAGGCGGGCGCTGCTGAAGGCGCTCGAAGGCTTTAAAGTAATGGAGGGCTACTTCGCCCCGCCCCATTTTGTAGTAGATCTCGGCCAACTGATAATACAAAGCCCGCGAAAAAAGTGAGTCGCGCTGCAACACCCGCATGAAGCGCTCGGCAGCCTTGGGGTAATCTTGTAGTTGATCGTAGCAGTGCCCGATCATTTTTTCGGCTACGGTAAGCCCGGGCTGCTGCGCCAATGCCCGCTCAAAGTGGCGTATGGCCGGCCTGAACTGCCGATTGAGCATGGCCGCCTCGCCCTGCCTGAAGTAGTCGGCAGCCACTGAGCCGGGCGTGGGCTCCAGTTGAGCTGCTGCCCTATTGGGAAAGAGCAGTGCCAAGGTCGCCCAAATGATGAGTATGCATAGTTGCCGGAAGCGCATGATGCGGAAGCTTTTTTTGGGAGTTATAACTCAAAAACAAGGTAGCAGAACCGTAAGGAGCCGCCCTTTTGGGCAAAAATAGGCCTTTTTTGTCATCTATTTTCGCCCTTTGCGGCAGCGGCGGTTAAAATAGCACTACTATCGGTTAAACAAAAGGTAGCGGCGGGCGTTTTACTTAGTGTAATTTTGACACCAACAAGTTGTTGTTGTTTTAAGACCAAAGCGCCCCAATCGAGTTTTACCATTTTGTACTGCTTTTATCACTGTTTCACACTCAAAAAACCAAGTGTTATGATGAAGGAAATGAAAAGCCGCGTACGGCGCGGCCTGTTGGCGGCTGCATGGATGTTGATTTCATCGGCTGCATTGTTGGCCAATGAGTATCCGGTACTGAAATTGAGCGTATTAGGCGCTGAGCGCAAAGTAGCTGTTAGCATCGAGGGCTTAGTCAGCGACGCCCGCCTGTCGATCACCGACCGCGATGGTATCGTGTTGCATACCGAAGCCGTAACGGCCAACAGCCTCTATCGCAAGGTGTTGAACCTGCGCACGTTGCCTGCAGGCGCTTATAATATGTTGTTGGAAACCCCCAACCAGGAGGTTGTTCAGCCATTTGAGATCGGGGCTTATGGCGTCATTTGCCGCCCTGAGGAAGCCCGCCGGGTATATGCGCCCGTGTTTCAGCTCAATGGCCGCACCTTAGATGTGAGCTGGTTTACGGCTTCGGCTACCGAGGTAGAGCTTAAGTTGGCCGATGTAGGCGGTTATGTGGTTTATGAGCGGACGTTCCATGCTGCGGCCCACAAGCTTGAGCGTCGCTTCGATCTCTCCCAGCTCAATCCGGGCGCGTATAGCGTAAACCTGACGGCCAATGGGCGTACCTGGACGAAAAGTATTGTTGTTTGGTAATAACAGGACGGAAGGTTTTACCCCAAAAAACCAGAGTCATTTTGTACGGGAGCCGGCTTAGAAGCCGGCTCCCGTTTTTTTATGGATACGGCTATGATGTCGGGTATTTTTTGAGGAGAGAGCGATAAAATTTGAGCTTTTGCCGCCTTGATTTGGTCGGACAAGGGGGTGAAGCGGTATGGCTGTGCGCGCAGCCGACCCCAAGGGAGGTTGTGAGCGCGGCCATGAGAGCGGAACACCCGGCGCCGCGCAGGGTGTAAAAAACGTAGATGATAAGCGGCGTGGCCCAAAAAAATCAGGATCAGAGCGGGGCGTCATTGCAGAAACCGCTATATTCGTGGAACAATTTATGATTCGCGGCGATGGGTTTTGCGTACGGGGTCGGGCGGTTTGTCCCGGCGGCTATGGCCAAAACCTGCCGACGTGCAATGCACCGTTATGCTCAGTGTCAATAGCGACGATTATTATATGCAGCAGGCGCTGCGGCAGGCCCGCTTAGCGGCTGAGGCCGGGGAGGTGCCCGTGGGCGCCGTAGTGGTATGCGGCAACCAGATCATTGCCCGGGGGCATAACCAGACCGAGCAGCTCACCGATGTGACGGCGCATGCCGAGATTATTGCGCTCACTGCGGCATCCAATTATTTGGGCAGTAAGTATTTGCCTGATTGTACGCTTTATGTGACTTTAGAGCCTTGCGTTATGTGTGCCGGCGCGCTGGCCTGGGCGCAGGTGGGGCGCGTAGTATATGGCGCTGCCGACGACAAGCGCGGCTTTATGCGCTTTGGTCGCGAGCTGCTGCATCCCAAAACAAAAGTAGAATTTGGCATACAGCACGATGCGTGCGGAGCGCTTATGACCGAGTTTTTCCGGAGCAGGCGTTAAAGATCGTTAAGACGCGGGTTAAACTTTCTTAAATAGTTGCGGTCTTGGGTGGGGATGCTGTTTCTTTGAGCAAAAACCATCGAACCATGAAATCGGTCGCAATGATGAAATACGGGCGCTATGCCGCCCTGAGCCTGTTGGCCGCGCTGGCCCTCAGCAGTTGCAGCCCACGCCTCAGTCCATTCACCCAAAAGTTGTATGAAGACAACAACTGGTCGGAGGCCCAGCTCAAGCGGATTCAATTTTACCTGTCGGATGACATTGTGCTAAGGCGCCAGCTTGGCGGCGGCAGCTCAGAAATTACGGATGGCAAAATCCGGGTGATTGACGGGCGTCAGGTGGCGGAGGTGGTCATTCGGCGTGGCACGCCGGGCGTTTTTCTGTTTAGTCCTAAGGAGAACCGCTTTGCTGTGGGATTTGAGAGCGAAGGCAATGATCGCTTTCTGGTGTTTGGCCCCAGCCCGCGCTACAATGAGCGCTATGTGCTGATGGCCAGCGAATGGGAGCGCAACAGCGGCACGGTCACTTACGATGGCCGCCAGTGGGAGGTGAGCTCGCAAGCGGCCTACGCTACGTTGATGGTAGACCTCAAGCGCCTTCAGCAGGTGGATGTCAACAAGCGCGAAGCCAGCGGCCGCCGGATAGGCGACTAAGCGGCAGGGGAGCTGCGTGGCTGCTACTTGCGGTTGCGCAGCTCCTGTATGTATCGCTCCAGCTCCATCTCGTCGTAGATAAGCACTTCGCGGGCCTTAGAGCCATCGCTGGGGCCTACGATACCCATAGATTCCATTTGGTCCATGATGCGGCCCGCCCGGTTGTACCCCAACTTGAGGCGGCGCTGTATCATGGAGGTGGAGCCATGCTGCTGCTGTACGATGAGGCGTGCGGCTTCTTCAAACATTTCGTCGAGGTCGGCGTAGCTAAGGGATATGGCCCCTTGCATTTCTTCGTCGCCGTGGTATTCGGGCAGCAGGTAGGGCTCGGGATAGCCCTGTTGTTTGGCGATGAAATCGATGACGCGCTCTACCTCGGGGGTGTCGATGAAGGCGCCCTGAATGCGTACCATCTCGCCGCCTACGCTGAGGAGCATATCGCCGCGGCCGATGAGCTGATCGGCGCCGCCGCCATCGAGGATGGTGCGCGAGTCTACCTTGGCGGTCACCTTATAGGCGATTCGGGCCGGGAAGTTGGCCTTAATAACGCCGGTGATGATGTTGACGGATGGGCGCTGGGTGGCAATAACCAAGTGGATGCCTACGGCGCGGGCGAGCTGTGCCAAGCGTGCGATGGGCAGTTCCACCTCTTTGCCGGCCGTCATGATGAGGTCGGCAAACTCGTCTACAATCAGCACGATGAAGGGCATAAAGCGGTGTCCCTTCAGTGGATTGAGGTGGCGTTGTACAAATTTTTCGTTGTATTCCTTGATGTTGCGCGTGCCTGCCTTTTTGAGGAGGTCGTAGCGCTGGTCCATTTCAATACAGAGGGAGTTGAGGGTATGGATGACCTTGTTGGTCTCGGTGGTGATGGGTTCATCCTGGCCGGGCAGGAAGGCTAAGAAGTGGATTTCGAGCTTAGAATAGGGGAATAGCTCCACCTTTTTGGGGTCGATGAGCACGAGTTTTACCTGGCTCGGGTGCTTTTTGTAGAGCAACGACATGAGGATGGCGTTAACGCCCACCGATTTGCCCTGGCCCGTAGCGCCGGCCACCAGCAAGTGGGGCATCTTGGCTAAGTCGGCAACAAACACTTCGTTGGAGATGGTTTTGCCCATGGCGATGGGCAGGTCCATTTTGGCTTTTTTGAACTTATCCGACATCAGCACTTCGCGCATCGAGACCATCTGTTTTTTCTTGTTGGGCACTTCGATACCGATGGTGCCTTTGCCGGGTATGGGCGCAATGATGCGGATGCCTAAGGCCGAAAGGCTGAGGGCGATGTCGTCTTCGAGGTTTTTGATGCGCGAAATGCGCACGCCCGGCGCCGGAATGATTTCGTAGAGCGTGACGGTGGGGCCGATGGTGGCGCGTATTTTGGTGATCTCGATTTTGTAGTTGAGCAGGGTCTCTACGATCTGATTTTTATTGGCTTCTAGCTCTGCGCGGTCTACTTCGATCTGCTGGTCGGAATAGTCGTCGAGGAGGGGCGTTACCGGGTACTCGTACATTGAGAGGTCGAGGGTGGGGTCGTAGGGCTCGGAGTGGTCGGGGTTGTCTTCCTGAATGGCGGCTGCGTTGGTGGGCAGGGGGTCGTTGGAAGGAGCTACAGCCGGGGCGATTTCCAATTCGGCATCATCGGGCGAGAGGCTTCGGG
>CAYOTJ010000253.1:334-5833 GCA_964406855.1 uncultured Saprospiraceae bacterium | reverse complement strand
TGTGGCTCGGGGATCGTCGTGGCCCGTCGTCATCGGTTTAGGGCTTGGGGTATCGGCTTTGTGCTTGGGGCGCTCCCCGATCCGGAGCGATAGACTGTGGCTCGGGGATCGTCGTGGCTCGGAGTCATCGGTTCAAGGCTTGGGGTAGCGGCTTTGTGCCTAGGGCGCTCCCCGATCCGGAGCGCGGATATAATTTACGCCCTGTGATAGGAAGATGTTGGTAAGTAAGTATATTTTTGTCTGGCTGCGGCTCGGGGTGAGCGCGCGAATGGACTTGAAGCACTATACGTAACGACTAAATTTTTTGTCGATATGGAGAACAACAAAATTACGATCAAAGCTATGGTTTCTGCCGATAAGCAGAAAGTTTGGGACTATTACACCCAACCCGAGCACATAACGCAATGGAACTTTGCCGACCCCAGTTGGCATTGCCCCACAGCAACAAACGATATGAAAGTTGGCGGACGGTACGTTGCGCGAATGGAAGCCAAAGACGGAAGTTTTGGTTTTGACTTCGACGCCGTTTATACAGCCGTTAATGCAGGGGAGAATTTTACCTACGAATTTGGCGGGCGTTATGCTACCGTTGCGTTTAATGAAGCGAACAGCCAAACAGAAGTGATCGTAACATTTGACCCCGAAACAGAAAACTCAATTGAATTGCAGCAAAGCGGTTGGCAGGCAATTTTGGACAACTTCAAAAATTATGTTGAGACGAATTGACGACCACTGCCGGGCTTGAAACGGCCTGCCCGGGGCAGGGATGGCAGCGGTATGGGGCCGCTGAAGTTTATTTTATTTTATTGACGATCAACCCATTGCGGCCCCATAAGAGCGAACAGCCCGGCGCCGCCCGTGGCGCTAAAGGAGCAAAATGCCCTGCGGCGGCCCCCCTAAGGAGGTTTGAACCATAGCCTGTGTCGACGGGTTTGTATGCGGCAATATGCCCGACGCTGCTGCCAGGCGCAAAACCGGCTAATACAACCCATAAGTGCGAACGGCTATGCAACCTTATGCCAACCTCATTGCCATAGATAAGACGGCGCAGACGCCGGTGTTTTTGCAGATTGCCTCGGCGCTGGCGGAGGGCATCCGCAGCGGCCGGATACCGGTGGGGGCTCAACTGCCGGGCAGCCGGGCGCTGGCGCAGGTGCTGGGCGTGCACCGGCAAACGGTGGTGAGCGCCTATGAAGAGCTGACGGCCCAGGGCTGGCTGACCCCGCAGTCGGCCCGGGGGACGTTTGTCAATGAGGCGCTGCCGGAGGTGCGCGCTCAGCGCTCAGCGACGGGCCGCCGGGCCGGGCAGGCGGGTTTTGCTTTTGCCGACGATCCGATGCTGGGCAGGCCCGTGCTGACGGGCAAGGCAGGCCCGGCCTTCGACGACGGCTTCCCGGATGTGCGCTTGGCGCCCTGGGATGCCTTTGGCCGGGCGCTGCGCACCGTGCTGCGGCAGGGCCACCGCAAGGGCTGGCTGCAATACGGCGATACCGCCGGGGAGGAGACGTTGCGGGAAGCGCTGGCCGAGCATCTGCGCGAAACGCGGGGCATAGCCCTGAAGCCCGAAGAGGTGCTCATTACGAGAGGCAGCGTTATGGGCATTTACCTGACCGCCCAATTGGCGCTGCGGCCCGGCGACGGGGTGGTGGTGGGCGCCCAAGGGTACGGCTCGGCCAACTTAGCGTTTCGGCAGGCGGGGGCCACCCTGCTGGAGACGCCCGTGGATGAATACGGCTTGGATGTGGAGGCGGTGGCCGACTGGTGCGCCCGCCGACCGGTGCAACTGGTGTACGTGACGCCCCACCACCACTACCCTACTACGGCTACCATGCCCGCAGCGCGGCGGATGCGACTGCTGCAATTGGCGCAACAGTATGGCTTCTGTGTGCTGGAAGACGACTACGACTACGATTTTCACTACGAGGGCGCGCCGGTATCGCCCTTAGCGGCGGCCGACACCAGCGGGCAGGTGGTGTACGTGGGCTCGCTGTGCAAGGCCATAGCGCCGGCGTTGCGGATAGGCTATGTGGCGGCCGCTCCTGATCTGATAGCCGCTATGGGTCGGCGCAGGCGCATCGTAGACCGGCAGGGCGACAACCTGGCGGAGGCGGCGGTGGCCTTGCTGTTTCGGGAGGGCGAAATAAGGCGGCATCTGAAGAAGGCGCATCGGACGTACCAGCAGCGGCGCGACTTCTGCTGCGGCCAACTGCGGGCATCGCTGGGCGACGCCATCGACTTTGCCGTGCCCACCGGCGGCATGGCCATCTGGGCGCGCTTTGATCCGGCCCTGCCCCTGAGCGAGCTGTCGGCCCGAGCCGCTGCGCGGGGGCTATACCTCTCCGACGGTTCGGCTTACGCCCAGTCGGGCCTGAATGCCACGCGCATGGGCTTTGCCTCCATGACGGAGGAGGAGATGGCGCAGGCCGCAGCCCTGCTGCGCGCTTGTCTGTAACAGACTTGTTTATAGTTCTCCAAGCCAAGATTTGTGCATCTTGACTTGCTCTTTTTCCGTCTGGCGGCGTTAAAAAGCCTCGCCATAGCTTAGGCTATGTCTGCGTTTTTTGCCTTGCCAGCCGGAAAAATAGCGGCGTCCATTTTTCACTCATCCTGACTTGGAGAACTATAATATCCTTTTTGGCTTTTGTTTGTTTATCCCCAAAAGGCAGTGCGTATATGAACGAGCAAGCTTCTTCTTCGCCCGTGTTGCTGTTCGACGGGGTGTGTAATCTTTGCAATGGTTATGTGCAGTGGCTGATCCGGCACGATCCCAAAGGCGTGTTTCGGTACGCAAGTCTGCAATCGGATGCCGGCCGGACGCTGCTGGCGCAGGCAGGCCTGCCGACGGATCAAATGGATACGGTAGTGCTGCTCGACCAGGGCCGGACGTACACGCGGGCCGATGTGGCGCTGCGCATTACGGGGCAGTTGGGGGGGCTGTGGCCGCTACTGGGGGTATTGCGAATGGTACCCCGGCCGTTGCGCAACGCCATCTACGACTGGGTGGCCCGCAACCGCTACCGCTGGTTTGGCAAGCGCGAGAGCTGCATGATGCCTACGCCCGAACTAAAAAGTAGATTCTTAAGCTAAGGCATGGCTTTTTGGCCTTACCTTTACCTTTTTAACCCTCAGATTCGGCAATTGTGCAAGGCAACGTTCCCTCCCAGAAAAAAGTAATCATACCGGTGCGCCCGCCATTGCAGGCCTACCTGACGGAGCACGGCCGGGCGGCAAAGCTGCCCATTCAATACGAAGACCTGCTGCGGTACCATTCCAGCGCTCCCTTGCTCGATGCTCAGGGGGAAGATACCCTCTGGGAAACGGTGTATTATACCGAGTCGGAACGCGCCGACATCTTCCGCGCCCTTACGTTTATCTACGCCCTGCTGAAAACCGACGGGGATGTGGAGGTCGTCGAGCACTTGTCGGTGGCTCGGGTCGACTACTGCACCTTTGGCAATACCAAGCCCTTCCGGGTGCGCATCATCAACCGGCTCAACGACAACTACGACCACTTTTACGTGAAGCGGGCCGACGCCTCGCGGGTGTACGGGCTGGAGCTGGAGGAATTGCTATCGCCCAACAGCGTGATGTACCTCGTAGACGACGCCACCCTGATTGAGGAGCACATAGCCGGCATCCCCGGCGATGATTTTATGCGCAGGCATCTGCAAGACTCCACCTTCAACCAGATACGGATGGCCAAGGAGTTTGTGAAGTTCAACGAGCGCTGTTTTGTGCGCCTGTTGGGCGATATGCGGGCCTACAACTATGTAGTGGACATCACCCCCGACATTGAGGGCTCGCAGTTTCGGCTCAGGGCCATCGACTTCGACCAGCAGTCGTATGAAAGCCGCAAAAGTTTTTACCTGCCGCAGTACTTCAAGGAGAACAACCCCATCATTTTTCTGGGCATCAACCACCTGACGGCCGAAACCGTCAAGCAGTACCAGTACGAAGAGCGCAGCCTCATTGCCACCCGCATGAAAGCATCGCGGGAGCGGGTCAACGATCTGTTTCAGGTGATGGTCAAAGACCGCATCTCTACGCCGGCCAAGGTTGAAGAGCTCAAGTACGACCTCAGCTACCACCATCGTAACGACGTCTTCCTGAAGTGCAAGACTATGGGCGACATTGTGCTGACCAACCTGCAACTGCTGCTGCAAAAAGATTTTAAACAAAGCATTGTCAATTGGATGGAGTTAGGCGAATAGCGCGCCTGAGCTTCCCCCGCCAAGCCAACGGTATGACCGACAACCTGCTCAGACCCCATGCCGAGGCGGCCTATGCCGCCGAGCTGGAAGCCTTAGCCCGACACGACCAGCACCCCCGCCCCGAGGGGTGGCGGCTTTCGCCCCGGGCCGTAGTTACTTACCTCATGGGCGGCGAGCTGCCCGACGGGACGCCCATAGCGCCCAAATACTACGGCCGGCGCCGGCTCATTGAGGTGGCTGTGGCTACCCTCGTCACCGACCGGGCGCTGCTGCTGCTGGGCATTCCGGGTACGGCCAAAACCTGGGTGAGCGAACACTTAGCCGCCGCCGTCAGCGGCGCCTCCACGCTGCTGGTGCAGGGCACCGCCGGCCTCAGCGAAGAGGCGCTGCGCTACGGCTGGAACTACGCCCGGCTGCTGGCCGAAGGCCCCTCCGAGCGCGCCCTCACGCCCAGCCCCGTCATGCGGGCCATGACCGAAGGCCGGCTGGCGCGCATCGAAGAGCTGACGCGCATCCCGAGCGATGTGCAGGACGCCCTCATTACGGTGCTATCGGAAAAAACCCTGCCCATACCCGAGCTGAATACCGAGGTACAGGCCCGGCGGGGCTTCAATGTAATCGCTACTGCCAACGACCGCGACAAAGGCGTCAACGAGCTTTCCGGCGCCTTGCGCCGCCGCTTCAACACGGTGGTGATGCCGCTGCCGCCCACCTTAGAAGAGGAAGTGCAGATCGTAACGGCCCGCACCCAGGCGATGGGCGAAGCCCTCACCGGCGCCGCCATGCCGGCGCCCAGCGAAGAGATACGCCGTTTGGTGACCATCTTCCGGGAGTTGCGCTCGGGCAAGACGGAAGACGGCCGCACCCGCCTCAAATCGCCGGGCAGCACCCTTAGCACCGCCGAGGCCATTTCGGTCATTCAAAGCGGCATGGCGCTGGCGGCGCACTTCGGCGACGGCAAACTGCTGGCTACCGACTTAGCCTCCAGCCTCGCCGGCGCCATCGTCAAAGACAGCGCCCAGGATGCCCCCGTATGGCGGGAATACCTCGAAACGGTGGTGCGCCACCGCAAGGGTTGGGAAGACATCTACGAAGCCTGCCAGGAAAGCTAAGCGCCATGCCCGTATCGTTCGACCAGTTGTTCGGAGCCGCCAAGCCGCTCATCGCTATGATTCATGTGCCCGCTCTGCCCGGAACGCCCGCTTACGGCGGCGGCGATCTGCTGGGGCAGGTGAGGGCCGAAGCCCGGCTGTACGCCGAATTAGGGGTAGATGGGCTGCTGATTGAA
>CAYOTJ010000253.1:0-324 GCA_964406855.1 uncultured Saprospiraceae bacterium | reverse complement strand
GTTCATGCAATGGAACCAGGGGGTATTGCGCATATTTCCCGGGCTGGGAAAGAATTCGAATGCCCAGTTCTGGGGATGGCGCACACCCGGAGGGCACCTGGTAGCCGCCACCATGGAGGATGGCAAAGTCGATGGGCTGCTGATTGAAAATATGCACGACGCCCCCTATCTGCGCCGACAGGTGGGGCCGGAGGTAACGGCCTGGATGACCGCCGCAGCCTTAGCCGTGCGCGAGGAGGCGCCCGGCCTCAGTTGCGGCATACAAATATTGGCAGGCGCCAACCAGGCCGCCTTAGCCGTAGCTCAGGCCGCCGGGCTGTGTTT
>CAYOTJ010000252.1:1802-5840 GCA_964406855.1 uncultured Saprospiraceae bacterium | reverse complement strand
CCGGATGACGCCGCCCCTGACCACGCGGGTGCAGATGCCGCCGTGGCCGCGCATAGCGTTGTAGCCGCCTGTGCCTAAGTTTTCCTCCATGCGGGAGCAAGGGTCGCAGGGGTCGGTAAATTCCAGCACAACCTCCCCGATTTGAAGGCGACGGTTGGCAAAAGCCAGCAGATTGATGCCCGATACCACGATGTTGCGGCGGGTCCAGCGGGGATCGATGCGGCTCATGCCCAACAGCCGGGCTACGGCATCGAGGTGCTCAGCCTGGATGAGCGTCACCTGCCGCTTGCCGCTGGCGCCTCGGTAGTGATCGCCCACTAAGCCGGCTTCGAGGGTTACCTCGGCGACGTCTGCGGATTCCAGCTCGCCCCGAGGCTGCGGCCGCAGCCCTATCCATTCTATCTTGCCCGTTTGGGGAAGACTGTCTACCAATTCTTTGATGCTAATAGCCATGCGGTTGAATGCCTTATGTGAATGACAAAGATACAACGGGCCGTGAAAGGAGAAACGCCTTATTTTTGCGCCTTAAACCAGCATATCAGATCATGCGTCTGGATCAATACCTCAGTGAAAACGGTTTTTTCGACTCCCGCGAGCGGGCGCAGCGCGCTGTGCGCGAGGGCGGCGTGACGGTAAACGGGCAGGTGGTACGGAAGGCCTCACAGCGCATTGACGCTATCGATGTGGTGGAGATCGGCGCAGTAGACGCGCTGCGCTATGTAAGTGCGGGCGGCCTCAAGTTGGAGTTGGCCATCGCTGCCTTTGGCCTGAGTTTTTCCGGCTGCACAGTATTGGATATCGGCGCCAGCACGGGCGGGTTTACCGATTGCGCGCTACAGCATGGCGCCCTCAAGGTATTTGCCGTGGATGTAGGCGAAAGTCAGCTACATCCCTCGCTGCGCCTGCGTCCGGAGGTGGTAAGCTTGGAAAAACAGGACATACGCCAACTGCAACCGGCCCGGATCGGAGGCCCCGTGGATCGCATCGTCGTGGATGTTTCTTTCATCAGCTTAGCGCATATTTTCCCCTGCGCCGAAGCCTTCCTGCGCCCCGACGGCCAACTCATAGCCCTCATCAAGCCGCAATTTGAGCTGGCGGGCCTGCGCTTCAAAAATGGCATTGTACGCGACGAAAAGCTGCGCCGACAGGCCATAGACAAAGTAACTGCCTACGCCCGCGAGCAGGGGTTTGCCCTGCAAGCCTGCATAGCCACCCCTGCCGATGGCAAAACCAAAAATGTGGAATATATGGCGCTTTTCACCCTTGCAGCGCCGCCGGTTACTGCCTGACCAGCGATTGTGTAAGCTGCCGATCCGGCCAGATGGCCATCAAGCGGTAGTAGCCATTGGGAAGGTTGTCTAAGTTCAACTGCAGGGTATTTCCAGGCCATTGGCGCACCGGTTGGCCCAGCGCATTAAAAAGGCGAAGGGCCAGCGGCGGCGTAGCTGCGCCACTTAGCCTGACGAAAGCCTCCTCTCGGGCCGGATTGGGCGCCACGCTAAAAGCAATTGCCTCCCCGACCGGTTCTCCTGCGGCCGTAGGCGTACAATTGGGGCCGCTGCCCGGAGCAGTATTAAAGGTGCCGTTGTTGGCCCACCAGTGTTCCCAAACGCCGCCGGAGCCCGACGCCCAATCGTTGAGGTCGAAGTTATTCTGGGCAGAGGTTGTGCCGGGCGCCTTATATACCTTCAGCGCAGCCATGCTCTGGTTCCAGGTTAAGGGAGAGTTGGGTTGCATCACTTCCGGTAGCAGGGGCGGCGCGCACTGGGTTTGCAGAAAGTAGGCAAAATCGGCATAAGCGGGGTATTCGCCAAAGACGCTCGCCCGGCCGTCGTCGGTGATGGCTACGGCCGTGCCTTCGTTGCAGGCAATGCCATAAACGGGCTCGTTGGTTTGCAGGGCCAGCCGCCCCATAAACACCAAATGCCGCCCGAAACGGTTGCGCTGCGCATAATGGGTATCGGTAATGACCCCCTGCATCAGCGGATGCTCAATAAAGTCGTCGGTGAGCACCCCTTCCAGCGTGGAATGATAAGGATTGGCCAGCGCCACGCCTGAGGTAGCGCTCGCGCCGGCCGGCACGTAATAGGCCTGGCCGAGAATGGCCATGCCTGCGCTGGTTCCGCCTACGGTTATGCGCTTTTCGTGCAGCAGGTAGTGAATAGCGTCTTCAATGGGCGTATCTTTCCAGTAGTTGTAATAGACGTATTGATCGCCGCCGGCAATAAACAAAGCCTCCGCCCCGCGTATGCGCGCAATGACGGCGCTGTCGTAGGCCGCTGATGCCGCATCAAAGCGGATGGTTTCCACGGAGTTTACGCTCACGCCCAGCTCCGAATACAGGTAGTCGTTGTAGCCGTCGGCCCCGCTGGCCCGGATGATTACCACATCGCCTCCATTGGCCCGCTGCAACAGCCAGCGCATGGCGTCGTCGTTGTCGGGGCCGCCGCCGGCCAGCAATAAGCCTGGCAAAGGCTGGGTACTGGCATCCGCTCCGCTACCCGTAAGCCAGTAGGTATACCCCAACTGGGCGGAAGCCGTAACGGCTGCGCTCAGCGCCAGGCCTATCCAGCCTAAACATAGCGCCGGACGAAGTTTTTTAAACAGCGGCATAGCGGTGTCTTTTAATGATCCATTTACAGGTCAAATCCAATGTCGCGGCGGTAGTATTTTCCTTCAAACTGAATGCGGTCGGCATTGGCTAAACTCAGCGCCAGGGCCTCCTGAAAAGTAGTCCCATAGCTGGTGACGGCCAGTACCCGGCCGCCATTGGTCAGCACTTCGCCTTCTTCGGTAGCCCGGGCGCCGGCATGGAAGATCAGACTGCCCTCCACGCTCTCCAGCCCACCGATGACCTTGCCCTTTTCATAGGCGCCGGGATAACCGCCGGCCGTGAGCATAACGGTAGCCGTAGCCCGCTCGTCGATCTCCACCGTCGTCTCATCCAACCAGCCCTCGGTGGCCGCTAAGCAGAGTTCGGCTAAGTCGGAGCGCAGGCGCGGCAGCACCGACTCCGTTTCGGGGTCGCCAAGGCGGCAGTTGTATTCAATAACATAAGGCTCGCCGCCCACGCTGATGAGTCCAAAAAATATAAAGCCGCAGTAGCGCAGCTCACGAGCGCCCAAGCCGGCTATGGTAGGCCGAATGATGCGCTCTTCTACCTTTTGCATCAGGGCCGCATCTACGAAAGGCGGATGCGATACGCTGCCCATGCCGCCCGTATTGAGGCCGGTATCGCCCTCCCCTACCCGCTTGTAGTCTTTGGCTACGGGTAGCAACCGGTAGTGCCGGCCGTCGGTAATGGCAAATACCGAGAACTCAATACCATCGAGAAAGGCTTCTACTACTACCCGATGGGAAGCCTCGCCAAATTTGCCGCCGAGCATATCCCGGAGTTCCTGCCGGGCCTCGGCTATGTCGTTGAGGATGAGCACCCCCTTACCGGCCGCTAAGCCGTCGGCCTTCAACACTATGGGCGTGGGCTGGGCAGCTAAGTAGGCCAGCCCCTCTTCCAGCGTTTCGGGCGTAAACTCGCGATAAGCAGCGGTAGGAATGCCAAACTCCTCCATAAAAGCCTTGGCAAAAGCCTTGCTGCCCTCCAATTGGGCGGCAGCCTGCGAAGGCCCCACTATATGTACGTCGGCCATAGCGGGATCTTCCCTGAAGTAGTCTTCCAGGCCCCGCACCAGGGGCTCCTCGGGGCCGCACACAATCATGTCGACCCCGTGGGTGAACACCGCCTGGCGAACGGCGTCAAAATCATTGGGGTCAATGGGCAGGTTATAGCCCAAAGCACGGGTGCCGGCATTGCCCGGCGCTATAAACAATTGGTCGCAAAGCGGACTCTGGCTCAGCTTCCAGGCTAAGGCGTGCTCGCGCCCGCCGCTGCCCAACAACAGGATAATCATGCATCGTATTTTTCTGGAAGGCAAATATAGTTCGCGCCGGCAGGTTTTGTGCATAGATTCCCGTGTTTATCCACGCCCCTGAGTACAAAAACTGCCGCTGCGCCGCACAACAGCAATGTCTTTGGGAGGC
>CAYOTJ010000252.1:0-1792 GCA_964406855.1 uncultured Saprospiraceae bacterium | reverse complement strand
GGCAGGCTGCCTCGCCCGGGCAAAGCGGCGCGCAAAAAAAATAAAATTTTTAGCGGCGCCTGTGACCCCACATCGTACCCGCCGTCATAAGAGCGATTTTGTCAAAAATTGTGCTTGCCGCCGGGCGGTTCCCGGCGGTTCAGTCTAAAATACCAAGGGGGTTTTGAAGGGTCGCCACAGGCGGCCCTTCGTTTTTATGGCACTCCGTCGGTGATCAATATCACTGCCAATGCTCCGCCTGCCCCCGTAACTTTGTACTCCCAAGGGCGCATCAATGCCCGCATACCTCATGCGTATTTTATTGCCCGTCGACCTATCGCCACGCAGCGTATATGCCTACGATCTCGCCCGCCGCATTGTAGCCGGCAGCGGCGGCGAAATTCACCTGCTCGCCATTGTGCCCGCTCCGCCCGACGCCGTTTTCGATACCCACGGTCAGCTCAAAGAAGACGCAGGCGAAGATTATACAGCCCTTAAGGCCGAATTGGCCCGCTTGCAGGCCACGCTGGAAGAATGGCGCGCCCCCAAACCTGAAATTACCCAAACCACGGCCAAAATAGGGCGCGTGGAAGAAGACATCCTCGCCTACATTCAGCAGCAGGCCGTCGATCTGGTGGTCATCGGCGCCGCAGGCGCCACCGGCCTCGACGAGTGGCTGCGCGGCTCCCATACCCAGCACTTGGTGCGCACCTCGCCGGCGCCTGTGCTAAGCCTCAAATGCGATCGCTCGCAATACCTCATCGAAGACATTGCACTGGCCTGCGATTTTCGCGATGCCGCACCCCATAACCTCGAAATCATCAAGCGCGTGCGCGACGCCTTCGGCGCCCGCCTGCACCTGCTTAAGGTCAATACCCCTACCGATTTCGAACCCACCCGCGAGGTGCAAAACCACATGCGCAACTTTGCCGAGCGCAATGGCTTGGGCGAAGTGGTCTTTCAACTGTACTCCGACCGCTCTATTGAGGAGGGCATCGCCCACTTCAGCGCCGATACGGGCATCGATTTTATAGCCATAGGCGCCCACCAGCGCCAGGCCATCAGCCGCATCTTCCGCCCCAGCCTCGTAGAGCACATGGTCAACCACCTTTGGCAGCCCATATTGGCCTTTCCGCTCAGGTAGCCTGTGTGACAACCATCACAGACCTCCTGCCCGGATAGCGCTATTTTTGCATCAATTGCCGGCGACAGGCCACAAAATGAACTTTCGTCGGCTCATTTTGATTTTATTTACTGAACTTTGCTAAATCTATGGAAAAGAAGGTTTCCTTCAATGACCTCATTAACGGTGAAAAACCCGTTTTAATCGATTTTACAGCAGCATGGTGCGGCCCCTGTCGCGCTATGGCGCCGGTGCTTGAAGAAGTAGCCGCCGCCATTGGCGACAAAGCCTCCATCATCAAAATTGATGTAGACCGCAACCAGGCATTGGCCCAACAATTGGGCATCATGGGCGTGCCCACGTTTATTCTCTACCAGAATGGGCAGGCTAAGTGGCGCCAATCGGGTATGCAATCGGCTAAAAACCTGACTTATATCATCGAGCAAGCTGCCGGTAACCAACTTTAGACCACAACGTCAACAAAGCGTAGGGAAAAACGAGGCAGCGCACTTTTTTGAAGCACTGGACATAGTTCGCGCCGGCAGGTTTGGGCGTAAGCTCCGAGGTAAGCCCGGAAATGGGCGCAAAACCTGCCGCTGTGCGGCGCATAAACTGGCAACATGCAACTGATCTTTCTGGACGGCGGGCTCGACCTGCTCCGCGGCCCTTGGCACTGGGCCGCTTCAGGGG
>CAYOTJ010000251.1:0-5854 GCA_964406855.1 uncultured Saprospiraceae bacterium | reverse complement strand
CCGGCCGAATGCAATGAGGACGTTTACCCGGATGAGCGCAGCGAGGACGTGGCGGAAGCCGACTAGCGCAGCGACGGCGGACGTTTACCCGGCCGAGTATAGCGAGGACGTGGTGGTGGTGGCGGCGGCGACGGTAGCCTCCCCTGATAAACGATGGGATTATTGACAGGCGCGTACGGAGGAGTTGAAGCGGGGTGTTGGCTCAAGCATCACCGGATCAGCAGAACTTCTCCTTTTTCAGTTATCATGCGATTGCCCTGAACGTCGGGCATTTCATAGGTGAGTTGCCATACATAAGCGCCTGGATCAGCCTTGAGGCCATTTACTTCCCCATTCCAGCGGGCTGCCAAAGTATTATTGCCGGCAAAAGAAAAAACCACTCCGCCCCAACGGTTAAAAACTTTGAAATTAACCTGCGCTATGGTTGTGCGGCAGTTCATAAAAACATCTAACCTGTCGTTGACGCCATCATCGTTAGGAGAGAATGCATTGGGCACATATACCTGGCAGCGACAGTCATCAAAATTTGCGCGCCGGGAGAAGGTAAAAATGCCACAGTTGTTTTCGATACTTGCGCTGTAAAGCCCGGAGGTTGTAACAACCCTGCCGGCGGCGCGGGATCCGTCGTTCCAACGGTAAACGCCCTGAATGCCGGGGCTTAGCATCAAAGCCTGCCCTTCGCACAGGGTTGTATCCGGGGGCATGGGCGGCAGGTGGTTTTCGGCAACAATAACAACCTGATCGGTAAGTATACAGCCGTCGAGCAACGCCTGCACCGCTACGCGCCCCATATCGGATACCTGTATCACGGGCGTTTCGGCGCCGTTGCTCCATCGAAATGCCGCATCGGGAAACGTAGCGTCAAGCGTTAGCGGCAGGCCATTGCACAGCAACAGCGTATCGGGCAGCGGATCAAAAGCCGACAGCCAAATGTCGTCTATGAATACATACGGAAACAACTGATTTAGCGGTGTCGGCGGATCACTTTCCACCGTTGTTTCGGAATTTGCTAGCGCATTCCCAACACGCAGCCATTTTTCGCCTCCTTTGGCCGTAAAACACCCGGCTATCCGGGTCCAGTTTGCGGTATCTCTAATTACACCGCTTTGGTTGCTCATAGCCACGTAGTAGTTGGAATTCCGAATATCGGGGCTGACGCTCATGGAAAGAGCATCGATAAAAATGGCAACGTCTCCGGCGCCGCAGGGGTCTTTAGGCGCGGCATAAAACCGGGCGTAATAGGGTTTCCCGGCTTCAAGCGTATCCAATAGCGGCGCTTCGACAAATTCATGGGTATTATAAACATACATCCCCGCGTATCCGCCGCCTGTTTTAGGCGGCAGGTAGTTGCAAAAATGGTTATAAGGCACGGCATAAAAAGGGTGGGCGGAGCACTCATTGTATAAATCCGGCGTGCGAATACCTTCCCAGGGAACGGCGAGGCGGACGGTTCCTTCTACATCAGGACAAAGTGTGAGGGTATCAAATCCGGGATTGGGCACGAGGTTCTGGCTCTTAAGCATACTGTTGGTTAGCACCGCCAACAGGATCACGATAAGCTTTTGAACGTCCATGGTTTCGTCTTTACCTGTTTTATGATGGCCGGTCTTTGGGTGAGTCCTTACCCAGCATATCGCTATACGAGCGCTCCAGCAGGTCGGCAGTATCTATCTCCAGCAGTTGCAGGTAGCGATTGCACTGGGCGCGCAGGTAGGCCTCGCCCAGCGAACCGTCGGTGTCGATAGCCTCTATCTCTACAAATTGGCCGAGGCCGGCTACCTCGTCGAGGTGAAACTTAACGTTATCGATGAAGTAGATGCCCCGCCGCTTGTCCACCACTTGTAGCACGCCCAGCGCACGGCTCAACACGCCCAACAGGGCGGCGCCCTCGGGTGCGGGGCAGAGGGTCACTTCCGAGGTTTTAGGGCCGGCCTGGTTGGGGCGATCGTAATGGATGAGGGCATTTTCGATGTCGCCCTGGCGCAGCTTCAATCGGCCCCGAGGCACATGAAAGTAGGTATCAATCTGGCGGTCTTCGCCCCTAAACTCAGCGCCGGCGTTCATGAGGCGCTGGTGGGCTAAGTCGGGCCGGCGGCATACGGCTTTAATCTCTACATTGAGGTGCATGACAGCGGAGTTTTGTTATTTTTTCCAGTCCAACAGGGCCTCTTCCAAGCGTTCCAGGTCGGCTTCGTTATGGGCGGCCGTCACCACCACCCGCGTGATGAGCGGGTCGGCAGGCCCCGGATAATGAAAGCTGCTGATGAGGATGTCGCGTCGGCGCAGCCAGCCGGCCAACTCGTGGCGGGGCGTACAAAAGAAAGGGAATCCCGGCAGATAATAAAAGTCTTCGAGCGCGCTCAGGCGCCGGGCTGCTGCGTCGATGTTATGCCGGAGCGTCTGATGTTGCTGGCTCAGCAGGCCCTGCGCTTCGGCCTGTAGCCAGGCCCACGCAAAGGCGGGCGGCGGCGGGCTGGCGCTGCCAAAGCGGGCCGACTCGCCGATTTCCTCCAGCGTTTCGGGCTCGCCCCATATTACGCCGCCGGGCGTAGAGAAAGCTTTGCCCAGCGAGGCGCACACCAGCAGCCGCCCGCCCCAGGCGGCGCGCAGGCGGGTCCAGTGGCCCTGCCCACACGCGCCGGCTACGCCTATGGCATGGGAGTCGTCGACCACTACCGGCAGCGGGGCGTCTGGGGGCGCTTGCGCCAGCCACTCCCAGGGCGCTTGCAGGGCGTACAACGGGCTCACGCTGTCGGCTAAGGCTACCACCCGCCGCCCGCGGGCCAAAGCCTCGGTTATGCCCCGGCTCCAGCCCGAAGTGGTGCGATAATGTTTGCCGCCAGGCTGCCAGAGGGCAGGGTGGGTCCAGGGGGCATAGTGCAACTCTGCATTGGGCTCGCCGGCCCATTGGCTGGCCAACTGCCCGGCTACCGTACCGCTGGAGGCCAGCAGCGCCGCTGGCGCACCGGCAAAGCGGGCCAGGCCGGCCTCCAGCAGCGGGTACACTTCAGGGGCCAGTTCCGAGCGCCGCGAGCCGCCGTAGTGGGCGCCATAGTGGCCGAGGCCCTCGCGCACGTAGGCCATGTAATCGGGGTGGCGATCCAGCGCCAGATAAGCCGTGCCGGAAAATGGTGGCATAAGCAATTGCTTTGGAAGTTTAAACAGCCAATGGATGAATTTCCCAACAAGCCCTTAACCGCCAACGATCATCCGCATCAGAAAGGCCGCTATAAGGGCCCCGTATGTGCCCAGAGCATAACCCAGCACCGCCAGCAGTACGCCCACCGGCGCCAGGGCCGGACTAAAAGCCGAGGCTACTACCGGCGCCGAGGCGGCGCCGCCTATATTGGCCTGGCTGCCCACAGCCACAAAGAAGAAGGGCGCCCTGATGAGCCAGGCCACCGTCAGCAGTAAGGCGGCATGCACCAGCATCCATACGATGCCCACGGCAAAGAGGCCCAGGTTCTTAAACACCTCCCCTAAGTTCATCTGCATCCCAATGGTAGCCACTAAGATATAAATAAATACGCTGCCCAACTGCGAAGCGCCCACGCCCTCCAGCGCCCGCGCCCGCGTAAACGACAGCGCCAGCCCCAGGGTAGTGGCAATGAGCACAATCCAGAAAAAGCCGCTGATGATCGACTCTAAGTACACGGCCTTGAGCCCGGCCTCGTACTGCTTTAGCCAGGGCACAATGATATCGGCGCCCCAGTGCGACAGGGCCACCGCCCCAAAGCCCACAGCCAACAGCACAAACATATCGGTTGTGCTGGGTATGCGCCTCACGCTTTCCGAGTAGGTTTCTATGTCGTGCCGCAGCTTTTCGATGGCCGAGTTATCGGCCATCAGCCGGGCGTCAATACGACGCGAAATGCCGGCCCCGTACAGCAACACGGCCATCCATACGTTGGCCACTACTACGTCTACCACCACCATCGAGCCAAAAAGCGTATCGTTTACATTGAAAATTTCCTTCATAGCCGTCTGGTTTGCAGAGCCCCCTATCCAACTGCCGGCAATGGTGCTGAGGCCGCGCCAAAGCTCATCCGGAGGCACATGAAAAAGCCCCGGCGCCATAGTAGTCACCGCCAGCAGCGCAATAGGCCCGCCCAATACCACGCCCAGCGTGGCCGTAAAAAAGATGATCAGCGCTTTGGGGCCTAAGCGCAGCACGCCTTTCAGATCAATGCTAAGGCATAAATACACCAAACTGGCCGGCAAAAGATAGCGCGAGGCCACGGTATCTAACTCCGACTTTTCGCCCGAGATCAGCCCCAACGGCCAATGCAGCAGCGCCGGAATAAAATAACACAACAACAAGGGCGGCACAATGCTGTAAAACCGCCGCCAACCCGGTCGACTGCTGCCCGAACTCACAAACACCCCCGCCAGCACCGCCAGCAAGATGCCCAGCACAATGGCGTCGTTGGTAAAAAAAGGCTCCATAGTCTTTCCCTCGAAGTTTAGTGGATGGGTAAAGGTAACAGATTAAATGAATGGTTACAATTCCGACCGCACCGTCAGCCCGTCATAAGCGGCAAATACGCCCTCGGGCAGGCCCGCTTGCAGGGTCTCGTGCAAGCCTATGCGATGGCTCATGTGGGTCAGGTAGGCCCGCCGGGGCGCCAGCTCCGCAATGAGCTCCAGCGCCTGCGGCAGGGTCACGTGGCTGTAGTGCTCGGGCCCGTGGTGCAGGGCGCTCATCACCAGCACGTCTAAGTTGCGCAACTTGGCCTTTTCCGTTTCTTCAATGTAGCGCACATCCGTCAGGTAGGCCACATCCCGCACCCGAAACCCCAGTATGGGCAGTTTCCCGTGCAGTATGCCCACCGGCGTCACGGGTATGCCCGCCGCCTCAAAAGGCGCATCCCTGCTGATGTGGTGAAAGCGGATCACCGGCGCGCCAGGGTAGGGTTCCTCGTCGAAGGCATACGCAAAGCGACGCTTCAACTCCGTAGCCACTACCTCCGTACAATATACAGGCATGTCTTCTTTCTGAAAAAAATTGAACGGCCGCACATCGTCTAAGCCCACTACATGATCGTTGTGCTCGTGGGTCACTAAGATGCCGTCGAGCCGCGGCGGCCGCACCCGCAGCATCTGCTGCCTGAAGTCGGGCCCCACATCTATGGCTAAGTATTTCCCGTCTATAGCCAGCAGGGCGGCGGTGCGCAGCCGATGGTTGCGCGGGTCAGCCGACGTGCATACGTCGCAGCCACAACCCACCACGGGTACGCCCTGCGAGGTTCCGGTGCCCAAAAACGTCAGTTCTATGGTTTTCATTACCTGCAAACTTCGGTAAAATAGCCGTATCGGCAGCAAAAATGCTAACTTTGTTGTTGTAGTTTAACGACAATTCATAATCCCGTGAACGTATTGCTCATCTGCTGCTGCTTAGCGCTATCCAGCCTCGGCCTTTTTTCCCAGCCGCTCCCCCCCGGCGAGTTGGCCGCAGCCTTAGGCATCGATCCGCCATTGGCGGCCTCCCTCCGCCTCTCCAGCGCCTACCGCAACGCCCGTACGGGCCTGCGCCACAGCTACTGGCAGCAGCATTGGCACGGCTACCCCGTCCACAACGCCATCTCCGGCCTCCACCTCCGCCCCGATGGCAGCACCGCATACCGCTACGCCCGCCTTTTTCCACAACCCGCCCTGCCGGCCATTATCCTCAGCCGGCGCCAGGCCTTAGCCGCCCTGAGCGCCTTAGGCGAAATGCCCCCCGATACCCTCTCATTGGCTTGGCTGCCCGACACCCTCGGCGCCCTCCAATTGGTATGGCAGGCCACCCTGCCCGGCGCCGCGCTGCCCTACCCCATCCAACTGTCTCTTTCGGCTACACGGGGTACGGTAGTGG
>CAYOTJ010000250.1:5219-5859 GCA_964406855.1 uncultured Saprospiraceae bacterium | reverse complement strand
GACGCCGGCCGTCTGCTTCCGCAGATCCGCCTCGCTGAAGCTGCGGGCGGCGGCCAACGAGCTGGAGGCCGTAGTGATTACGGCCGGCGCTTTTGAAGCCGGCGACGCCAAAAAGACGACGGTGCTCAATTCGCTTGATATTGTAACCACCGCCGGCGCGCTGGCCGACATTGCTTCGGCTATGAATACCTTGCCGGGCGCCCAAAGGGTAGGGGAGTCGGGGCAACTTTTTGTGCGGGGGGGCGCGGCCGGCGAAACCCGCGCTTTTATCGACGGGATGTATGTGCAAAACCCTTTCTCCAGCACGGCGCCCAACTTGCCGGCCCGCGGGCGATTTTCGCCCTTCCTGTTCAAGGGGATGTTGTTTAGTACGGGCGGCTACTCGGCCGAGTACGGGCAGGCGCTGTCGTCGGCGCTCATTTTGAACTCCGTAGACCTGGCGCCGGAGACGGTGACGGGCGTATCGCTGATGACGGTAGGCGGAGGCTTGTCGCATACGCATCGCTGGGAAAACCACTCAGTGGCGGCTACCTTCGACTATTCCAATCTGGGGCCATACCTGCGGCTGGCGCCCCAGTTTCTGCGTTGGGAGCAAGCGCCCCAAACCCTCAGCGGCCAGTTGATGGGGCGTCATAAAACT
>CAYOTJ010000250.1:0-5209 GCA_964406855.1 uncultured Saprospiraceae bacterium | reverse complement strand
TGGTGAAATGGCAGGCGCAGGGAAGCCGCAGCGCTTTTGCCGTGGAGAGCCCCCTGCCGGAGGAGGTGACGCGCAGCGAAATTTTTCATCTGCAAAACGACTATGTTTTTGCCAGCGCCTCTTATCGGGAGGTGCTGGGCGACCGCTGGACGGTGTTCGGGGGTATTGGGTATTCGTACAATTGCGATACCCTGAGCCAGCGCTTCAACCTGCGCACCCGGGCCCATGCCCTACAGGGGAAGGCCGTAGTACAGTATGCGCCTGTGGCGGCCCTGAGCCTGAAAACCGGCTTGGAGTGGCTGGGCCAGACCTATCGCGAGCGCTATGCCGACCCCGAGGGGACCGATTACCAAAATCGGCTGCCGGAGCGGTACAGCGCCTGGTTTACAGAGGCCGAGTGGACTCTTGATTCCAAGACGGCCGCCAGGGGCGGGCTGCGCATTGAGCATTCCCGGTTGCTGGGCGCCTGGAATGCCGCGCCCCGGCTGTCGGTGGCCCGCAAGACGGGCGCGCACAGCCAGGTGGCTATGGCCTGGGGGCGGTTCTTTCAGACGCCGGCTTTTGGGCAGTTGCGCTACGGGGCTGATTTAGACTTCGAGCGGGCCGACCACTATGTGCTCAACTACCAATATGAACGCAATCGGCGCATCTTTCGGGTGGAGGGGTATCACAAGCCCTACCGGGCGTTGGTGAGCCATCCCGCCAACGAACCCTGGCTGGCCGACAATAGCGGGCGGGGCTATGCCCGCGGGCTCGACGTTTTTTTCCGCGATTCAAAGAGCGTTAAATACGCCGACTTTTGGGTGTCGTATTCTTTTTTGGATACCGAGCGCCTGTATTTAGACTTTCCGGAGGCCAGCCGGCCGGGCTTTGCTTCGGCCCATAACGTCTCGGTGGTGGGCAAGCGCTGGTTTCCGGCTCTTACGAGCACCATTGGGTTTACCTATGCTTTTGCCAGCCGGCGCTGGTACGACGATCCCAATACCCCGGCTTTCAACGACGGGCGCAGCAAGCCCTACCACGACCTCAGCCTCAATGCCAGCTACCTGACGCATTTGGGGCGCCACTTTACCATTGTGCATCTGTCGGTGAGCAATGTGCTGGGGCTGTATCAGGAGTTTGGATACCGCTTCAGTACGGCCCCCGGGCCAGACGGCCGCTTCAGCAGCGTGGCCATACGGCCTACGGCGCCCCGGTTTTTCTTCATAGGCTTGTTTGTGTCGATCGGGCGGCAGGTGACGATTACGCCCGACGAGGCCCTTGACCAGTAATACTTTCCATTTCTTCTAAAAATTAAAACCATACCGCGATGAAATCCACGCTTTTGCTTGTTGTTGCTTTGTTTTCGGGTGTAGCCCTATGGGCGCAGGAAGACAGCCGCTATACCCAGTACATGACCCAAACCGTGGCCCTGTTGGATACGGCCCGGGCGGGCGCCACTTTTGCGCGGGCGTCAAATACTTTTGAGCGCATTGCGGCCAATGCCCCCAACGAGTGGTTGCCGGCCTACTATCATGCCTATTGCCAGATGATGCTGGCCTTAGATAAGATGGAAAGCGGCAAACCTGAGGAGTGCGGCGCCCACCTGGAAAAAGCCCAGGAGTCATTGACGAGCGCCGCGGCCTTGTCGGCCAATAATTCGGAGATATTGGCCCTGCAAGCTTACGTCTATCAGGGGCGCCTGTGGGGCGACCCCATGACCAATGGCCCGATCTATGCGCCTAAAGCGCAACAGGTATTGCAGGAGGCCATGCGCATTGACCCCGCCAATCCGCGCCCGCACTATCTGATGGGGCAGCAACTGCTGTTTACGCCCGAGTTTTATGGCGGCGGCGGCAAGGCGGCGCTGCCCTGGTTGGAAAAGGCGGAGGCCCTGTTTGAGTCGGCTCAGCCGCCGTCGGCGCTGCATCCGCGCTGGGGCAAGGGGGCAAATGCGTATATGCTGTCGAGAGCCCGCTCGTAGCGGCGCAATTGGCTATACACAGCGGCGGGCGCATTTCATCGCGCCCGCCGCTGACCGATAACCGACAGAATAAAAAAACTAAAATACAACGATGCAAAACCAGATCAGGGAACTCGTCGGTATAGCCTTCAAATGCCTGCTGATAGGCGTTGTTTTGGCTACTTTTACCTCGCTGGTATATGCGGGCGAGATCAAGCCGGGCCCTTGGGGCTATTCTGTGCTGTACAACGCCATTTTGTCATTTGCCCTTTGGATAGGCAATGGCATGATCTCCGATTATGTGCCCATCTCCTGGGTAGAGCGGCCCGCTTTGCGTTTTGGCGTAAGTTTGGGGCTTACCGTCGTTTATACTTTAGGCGTGGCTGTGGGCGTGCATATTTTGTTTCGTTACCTGCGTTTTGGCCAGAGCCCTGCGGAGGCTATGGATCGACTACAGCCTTCTTTTCTGATCTCCGTTATGATGATCACCTTTATCATCAGCCTGTTTTTGCACGGGCGCGCTTTCCTCATCCAGTGGAAGGCTTCGCTGCTGGAAGCCGAGCGGCTCAAACAAACTCAGCTATCCTCCCGCTTAGAGGGCCTGAAGAACCAGATCAACCCGCACTTTCTCTTTAATAGCCTGAATGTATTGTCGGGGCTGGTATACAAAGACCCCGATCTCTCGGCCCGATTCATCCGGCACTTAGCCGATGTATACCGCTATGTGCTGGATGTGCAAGACCAGGAGGCTACGCCTCTTCGGGTAGAGTTGGAGGCTTTGGAAGCCTATTTGTTTTTATTGAAAATCCGGTTTGGCGACAACCTTCGGATAGACATCGACTTAGATACCCCCGAGCGTTGGGCAACCGCGCCGCTCACCCTGCAGATGTTGGTAGAAAATGCCGTAAAACACAACGTGGTATCTAAAGCCCACCCGCTGCACATAACGCTGTGCTACGACCCCGGCGGCCGCTACTTAGTGGTGAAAAACAACTTAGAAAGGAAAAACAACCCGCAGGAGTCTAATGGCATTGGCCTCCGAAACATCCGCGAGCGGTACAGCTATCTCACTAACCTGCCGGTGCAGGTACAGGAAACAACGCATACCTTTGAGGTGAGCATTCCCTTACTCAGCATACAACCCGCCGCATGATGTCCACACCCTGGCGTATCGTCATTGTAGAAGATGAACAGTTGGCTGCCGAACGGCTCGCGCAACTGCTGGCACAGGTTGCCCCGGCTGCCCGGGTGGCAGACGTGCTCGACTCTGTGGCCGAAGCTGTGGCCTGGTTTCAGCGCCAGCCGCCGCCCGATTTGGCTTTTTTCGACATCCAATTGGCGGATGGCCTTAGTTTTGACATCTTCGAGCGCTGCGCCGTGCCCTGCCCCGTGATATTCACTACCGCTTACGACCACTATGCCGTGAAGGCCTTCAAGGTCAATAGCGTCGACTACCTGCTCAAACCGCTGAATGCCGATGACTTGCGCGCCGCCCTTGATCGGTTTGCGCAGCGCCGGCCGGCGGTTGTTCCCGATTTGCCTCAGGCCTTGCTCCGGGCCATAGCCCAGGCTACCGGCCCTTCCTACAAGAGCCGATACTTAGTGCGGAGCGGCGCACAACTGCTGGCCGTGCCCACGGCTGATGTGATGTACTTCTTCCATGAGCATAAAGTGGTATGGCTCAAGCGCCGCGATGGCAAAAAATATGCCGTCGACTTTACCCTCGAAGAGCTGGAAACACAACTCGATCCTGCGGTGTTTTTTCGCCTGAACCGCCGTTACATAGCCGCCTTCGAAGCCATAGGCCCCGTAACGGTATACAGCAACCAACGATTGAGGGTTGCACTACCCGATCCGCCTGATGCCGAGCCTGTTTTGGTGAGCCGGGAGCGGGCGTCAGCGTTTCGGGAGTGGCTGGAGGGAGGAAGGAGTTGATGGGATGAACAATGCTAATGATCACGTTTTTGAAAGAAAAAATTGTAAGAACTCTTCTCTTTTGCGCCTTGCAACCGGTATGGAGGTATTGTTGGACATGACCACAAACCCTTCCTTGAGATAACGCGCAATATGGGTCGTATTTATGAGGTATGATTTATGACAATTGAAAACTTCTCATTTCAGATTTTTTTATGGGCCCCGCCGCAAAACACCCTGCTGCTAATGACGCTATGCGCGGCGCCGGGTGTTCCGCTCTCATGGCCACGTCCGCTGACGGCCCCTAAAGGCCGTCAGCGGCCATAGCCATACCGCTTCACCCCCTGGTCCGACACAACAGTACCGGAAATGCCCGCCGGCCAGTGTTCAGGCTATTTTTGCACAGATAACCATTTTACTGTATCTTGCCTCCCTAACCAATGAGAAGCTTAACTTTAAACCACGTCATTTATGTCCATTTTTACCAATCTTTTTCGCAAAAAAGAAGTGCATGAAGCCATTGCATCCGCAAGCGCTGAAGAGGCGCATGGCGGCGGGTTAGAAAAAAACCTGACCGTCAGAGACCTTACGGCCTTAGGCATTGCAGCTATTATTGGCGCGGGTATTTTCAGTACCATTGGTTCAGCAAGTTATAACGGAGGCCCCGGCGTGGTATTTTTATTTGTCTTTACGGCATTGGCCTGTGGTTTTGCCGCCTTTGCGTATGCCGAGTTTGCTTCCATGCTGCCGGTATCGGGTAGCGCTTACACCTATTCGTACGTAGCCTTTGGCGAAATGATCGCCTGGATCATTGGCTGGGCGCTCATCATGGAATACGCCGTAGGCAACGTGACCGTGGCGGTTTCCTGGTCGAGCTATTTTACAAGCTTGTGCGAAAGTATAGGCTGGAAAATACCGGCCTGGGCTCAGGTCGATTACCCTTCCGCCCGCGATCTGCACACCCAGGTCAACAGCGTTCTATTAGGAGGGTCTACCTACGAAAGCCTTACCGACGCAGAGCGCGAAGGTTACGACGCCTGGCGCAATGCGCCCATGCTGGGAGGGCTGCGCATCATCCTCGACCTGCCGGCCATCATCATGTCTATCCTCATTACAATGCTGGTATACGTGGGCATCCGCGAGTCTAAAACAGCGGGCAACATCATGGTGCTGCTCAAAATGGCGGTAGTTGTGCTGGTTATCATTGTAGGGGTGTTTTACGTCAATCCTGAAAACTGGAACCCCTTCTTTCCCAATGGTTTTGGCGGCGTGATGGCCGGCGTATCGTCGGTTTTTTTCGCCTACATCGGTTTCGACGCCCTGTCCACTACCCCGAGGAATGTAAAAACCCCC
>CAYOTJ010000249.1:0-5866 GCA_964406855.1 uncultured Saprospiraceae bacterium | reverse complement strand
TCTATACACTGAAGGATATTCTGGCGGGCGTTTTTGATTTCGATGAAAGCGTTGGCGTTGCGGCGGCGCTCTCGCAGCGGTCTTTGCAGCCGGGCGCTCATATAGCGAGCCGTAAGGCTGTCGGCGGCCTCGCTGTGAATGCCCTGGTAAGGGCCGGCAAATACCACCTGCCCGCCATGCACGCCCGCCTCGGGGCCAATATCCACGAGGTAGTCGGCATTTTTGATTACGTCTTCCTCGTGCTCTACTACCACTACGGTATTGCCCAGATCGCGCAGGCGCTTGAGCACCTCTACCAGCCGGGCCGTATCGCGAGGGTGTAGGCCTACGCTGGGCTCATCGAGCAGGTACATAGAGGCGGTGAGGTTGCTGCCTAAGGTGCGGGTGAGGTTAATGCGCTGGGTTTCGCCTCCGCTGAGGGTGTTCGACAGTCGGCCTAAACTGAGATAACCCAGCCCGAGGTCGTTCATAAAACGGAGTCGGTTGACAATCTCCAACAGTAGTCGGCGGCCGACGCGCTGCTCAAACTCATCGAGTTGAAGCTGCTCAAACCAGGGCAACAACTCATCCACGGGCACATCTACGAGCTGCCCAATGGCGGTATGATTGATTTTGACGTAAGCGGCCTCCTTGCGCAAGCGGCTGCCCTCGCAGTCGGGGCAAAGGGTGCGCCCCCGGTAGCGGGCCAGCATCACGCGGTTTTGAATTTTATAGGTTTTCTCCTCCAACTCTTTAAAAAAACCGTCGATCCCCGGAAAGTGGGCATTGCCTTTCCAAAGCACGCGCATCTGTTCGCGGCTCAAATCCTGGTAGGGTTTATGCACGGGAAAGTCGAACTTATGGGCTTGTTCGAGGAAATAGTTGAGCCATTCGCCATACTTTTCACCTTTCCAGCAGGAGACTGCGCCATCAAAGACGGAGAGCGACTTGTCGGGTATCACTTTTTCTTCATCTATCCCCATCACCAAGCTGAAGCCCTCGCAGGTGGGGCAGGCGCCATAGGGGTTGTTGAAGTTAAAAAGCTGGGGCGTAGGATCGAGAAAGGTGATGCCATCGAGTTCAAAGCGGTTGTTGAAGGCCTTTACGTTGCCATCGAGGGTATCTACGCGGCACTCGCCTTCGCTTTCATAGAAGGCCGTCTGCACCGAGTCGGCCATGCGCTTGGTATTTTCCGCATCTTCAGGATCTATTGCAAAGCGGTCGACGAGGATGAGAACGGCCTCAGCACCTACCTCGGCTACCCGCTGATCTAATCGCTTATCGTTGGCGGCCAGCACTTCTTCGATGTGTACGAGCGCTCCGTCCCATTGTACGCGGGTATAGCCCTTTTGCATCAGCAATTGGAGTTCCTGACGCAGCAGCCGATCCTGATATTTGTGGGGCAGGGGCGCCAACAACTGCACCCGTGCGCCCGCAGGCAAGGCCAGCAGGTAGTCGACAACATCTGATACTTCATGCTTTTTTACGCGCTCGCCCGATATAGGCGAGTAGGTTTTGCCCACCCGGGCGAAGAGCAGCCGCAGAAAGTCGTAAATCTCCGTAAGGGTGCCCACCGTAGAGCGGGCGTTGGCCGTGCTCACCTTCTGCTCTATGGCGATGGCAGGACAAATGCCTCGTATATAGTCGACATCGGGCTTCTTCATCCGGGTCAGGAACTGACGGGCATAGGCCGAAAGGCTCTCCACGTAGCGGCGCTGCCCTTCGGCAAAGAGGGTATCCATGGTAATGGATGACTTGCCCGAGCCCGATAAGCCCGTGACCACCACGAGCTGGTTTTTGGGGATCGATAGGTCTATATTGCGCAGGTTGTTGGCGCGCGCGCCTTTGATGAAAATATAGCGGCGGCCTCCCCGGCGGGGTTCCTGCGCTTCTGAAGGGGTAAGATTTTCGCTCTGCATGGGTAGATTGCCTTAAAGACCGATGGAAACAACCAAAAAGGGAATAGGGTTGGGCTGAAAATCAACTTTCGGCTGCCCGCGCCATGTATTTCCGCAGGCCGCTCATGGCAGTCTGGCGTACTTGTTTTTGCAGCCAGGGCGTCCAACCCAACAGCCAGCCCGTTAGTCCGAGGGCTTGCCTGCTCCAGCGCCAGAAACTAAAGGTATCGCGATGCCGGTAAATGAGCCCGTCTTTAAATACAAAGTTGGCCTGTATGTGATTGACCACCCGACGCCCCGTACGCGAAAAAGTGTAGGCAGCTATCCATCGGGCCGAGCCTTGCTGCCCCTCTGCCTGTACGTCGGAAAAAGACAGGTTCAGGTCTTTCCCCGCTTTGATGAGCGAAGTCCACATAGCCCCGATCTCCTCCTGCCCTTTCAGGTCGAAGGCTTCGTCTTTAAAGGTAGCCTCAGGATGGTAGCAGGCGGCCATACCTTCATAGTCTCGGCGCTGAAAGCATTCGTAAAAGGTGGTAATCAATTGAGCTGACATTGGATTGAGTTTAGCAGAGCAAAGCTAAAAACATTTTATGTAAGCTTTCTTGTTTTTGATAAATTGTGTTTATTTAACACTACAATGGACTTGTTCTACGCCCCGAGGAAGCGGTACGCTCGCCCCCAAATAGCGGATCTGGTTTACCCGGCCGGATGCACTGCCGAGGTAAAACACCCCGGTGCGACAGCCCAAAAAACACCTCCACGATCGGCTGGTTGGCAGGTTTAAATTAATTTCCCACAGGATTACTACGGTTTTACAAAAAAAATCAAACAAAACACAAATAAAAATCACTATAACTATATTATTATCAATTTTTTAAAAAAAAATAACCTTACCTGTTTTCCGACATTTTTACAAACTTGTACCCTTTTCAACTGCCCATAAGCAGCACTTTTGTAGTGTCAAAAATCTGAACTAAAAAACCAACCAATTTAAACAGTCATGAATACGACCATCCAACGCACGGTAGCCCAGCACCCTCTTTTTGAGCACTTGCAGGATAGACAAATGGAGCGACTGCTTCAATTGGCTACCTACAAGAAATTCAGCCGCAATGAGCCCGTATTTATGCCCTGCGAGCCCTCCGACAACGTCTATATTTTATTGGAGGGTTCCATTAAGTTGGGCGCTATTTCGGTTGAGGGACGGGAAGTGATCAAGCATATTTTGTACCCTACTGCGCTGTTTGGAGAGATGGGCTTGGTGGGAGAAGAAATGCGCCATGATTTTGCTATTGCCTTAGAGCGCGAGAATGCCGTATTGGCCATTCCGACCGCCGATTTCCGGCGTTTTGTTCATACCGATTATGTGCTTACCATAAAGATTATGAACGCTATCGGCAGCCGGCTGCGCACGGCGGAGCATAAGTTAGAGTCGATGGTCTTCAAGGATGCCCGCAGCCGTATCATAGAGTTTTTGAAAGAAACAGCCAGCAAACGCGGCCGACGGGTGGGATTGGAGACCCTCATCCGCAATCACCTCACGCAGCAAGACATAGCCGATCTGACGGGTACTTCCCGTCAAACGGTAACGACGGTGCTCAATGAGCTGCGCAGCAATAATCGAATTTATTTCAACAGGAGTAAAATCCTCATCCGTGATTTGGCCACTTTATAGCGCCCGGCTTTCCCGGGTGCTTAAAGTGGCTTTTACAAAGGTCGATCATGGCTCAGCCTTGCCCATTGAGGGTTTATAAAACCGGACAATAAAGCGCCGGGCTGCGGTAATGCAACAAGACCTTTGTATAATAACGATGATGAAAGGGGACGCCGCCTGCGCAGCTTGTAATTTAGATGTCCTCTTCGGCTTCTCCTTCGCCCATGATCTCGCGCTGTAGTTCTTCCATAAACACATAGTCGATAGCCTCCGACAGCGTGGGGATGATGGTGAGGGTGGAATCGAGGCGCGTGATTTCGATTAATTTTTTGACGCTGGGGTTTTCGATGCCGGTGATGACAAAACTCCCGAGGTCTTTCCAAAGCCGGTCGGCCACCAGAATGGAGCTCAAACCCGAGGAGTCGATAAACTTGACGGCCGACAGGTCGAGGATGAGATTATTGGCGCCTTCATTGGCGAGAAAAACGAATTCCGACTTGAGGTCGGGCGCCATCATGGCGTTAAGGGTTTCCTCTGCCAGGCGAAAAACCGTATATTTCTCTTGTTTATCAACTGAAAACTTCATCTTGAGCTGCATTTCTTATTGAGTGCCCCCGCCATCGCGCATGATGCTTTCTAAACGGTGCGCGTGCCTTGGCTTTGCAAAAGTAGGTATTTTCCAATTATCCCCGCCTTTTTAGAATAAGAAATCGCAGGTTTTGTCTTTATCGGCCTTTTTGTCAGGAAAGATTGTCGCTTATTGCAACTGGCACGCTTTTTTCCCGTTATAAAGGAGAAGCGGCTTTGCGTTGAGAGATTGTAAAAACTCCCGGAATTTTTGAAACTTCGCAGGCCTAAGTTTTGTATTATTGGACAATTGCCTTAATATTGTTTCCCGCAATCATTATCAGGCATAAGCTTAAACGACAAGGTACCCGCACATGAACAATAATAGCCGAAAATTTTCTCCCAAGGTCAAGCAGGTCATTTCTCGCAGCCGCAATGAAGCCATTCGGCTCAACCATGACTTCATTGGCACAGAGCACCTGCTCCTGGGATTATTGAGCGACGAGGAGAGCCTCCCGCTCAAAGTATTGGTGTCGCTTGATGTCGACGCATCGGAATTGCGCCAAACCGTTGAAGATACGGTACAACGCATTCCCGGTTCCAGCCATTCTACCTTGAACATCAGCAACCTGCCCCTCAACAAGCAGGCAGAAAAAGTACTAAAAGTAACTTTTCTGGAAGCTAAGATGGCTAAAAACGACGAAATCAGCCCTGAGCACCTCATGTTGTCTATCCTGAAGGACAAAGACAATCCGGCCGCCAAGATACTCCAGCAGTTCGATGTGGACTATGAGTTGTTCAAGGCCGAGCTTGACTACGTCCGGCAAGAGCAGGACTTTTCCACTACCAAGCCCGATCTTCACGCCCAGGCGCCCTCTGAGTCGGAGGAGCCCTATGAAGATGAGGAACAACGCGGATACCAGCAGCGCAAGTCGGCCACCAAGTCGCGCACGCCTGTGCTTGACAACTTCGGCCGCGACATCACCAAGCTGGCGGAAGAAGGGCGCCTTGACCCCATCATTGGCCGGGAGACGGAAATTGAGCGCGTAAGCCAGATTCTGAGCCGACGTAAAAAAAACAACCCCATTCTTATTGGAGAGCCCGGCGTAGGCAAAACAGCCATTGTGGAGGGTTTGGCCCTGCGCATCATCCAGAAGAAGGTGTCGCGTACTTTGTTCAACAAACGCATTGTGATGCTCGACCTGGCGGCGTTAGTAGCCGGCACCAAGTATCGCGGCCAGTTTGAAGAACGCATGAAGGCCATTATGAACGAGCTGGAAAAATCCCGCGATGTCATTCTCTTCATCGATGAAATTCATACCATCGTAGGCGCAGGCGGCGCTACGGGTTCGCTCGACGCTTCCAACATCTTCAAGCCGGCGCTGGCACGGGGCGAGCTCCAGTGCATTGGCGCTTCGACCCTGGATGAATACCGCCAGCACATCGAAAAAGACGGCGCCTTGGATCGCCGCTTCCAGAAGGTTATGGTGGATCCGCCCAGCGCTGAAGAAACGGTGCACATCCTCAACAACATCAAGGCCAAGTACGAAGATTTCCACAATGTGGGCTATTCCGACGAGGCCATACAGGCTTGCGTGCGCCTGAGCGACCGGTATATAACCGATCGTTTCCTGCCCGACAAGGCCATCGACGTACTCGATGAAGTAGGCGCCCGCACCCACCTCAAAAATATCCATGTGCCCAAGCACATTGAATCTTTGGAAAAAGAGATTGAGGAGGTAAAAGAGAACAAAAACCTCGCTGTCCG
>CAYOTJ010000248.1:0-5889 GCA_964406855.1 uncultured Saprospiraceae bacterium | reverse complement strand
CGGCCTCGTGGCTGACGGGGGTGAGCAGTAGGTAATCGGATTGTCGGGCCAAGAACGACTCGGGCCGGCTCGTCATACCGATGAGGGGAGCGCCGAGGTTTTTTACTAAGGGCGCGAGCACCTTGATTTCGGGGGTATCGCCGCTTTTGGAAAGGCAGAGTACCATATCGCCGGGGCGGATCATGCCCAGGTCGCCGTGAATGGCGTCGGCGGCGTGCATAAAGAGGGCTGGGGTGCCTGTAGAATTGAGGGTGGCGACGATCTTCTGAGCCACGATAGCGCTCTTGCCGATGCCGGTAACGACGAGCCTGCCGGCGCTCTGAAAGACCGCTTCGGCGCAGTGTGCAAAGGCCTCTCCTATGCTCTGTTGGAGTTCCAATAACGCCTCTGCCTCAATTTGAAGGGTTTGGCGTGCGATTTTTATCATTTTATTTGTAGAATTCACGGCCAATTTTGTTATTTTTGAAGGCTGAATTTGCGAAAGCCGGTTATTTCAGCCTTAGTCCTTGAAACGAAATCACCCCTTTGCCGGCAATTGCGACCAGAAGCTTTTTAACAACCGGCTTCCGGCCCGCAATTATTTTGCGATAACGCTAAAGCATAGAATCAATTAGGCAAATAAAATTTGCCCTTGCATCACCGTTCCAAAGGCGCGGTGCAAAAGTAGCCAAAATTTCCTCAAAGTGTTGACAGCCATGACAGTGACAAAAGAGACCTTACACGAAGCCCTTCAACAATATTTCGGATTCGGCCAGTTTAAAGGCAAACAGGAAGACATCATCCTCAGTGTGATGGGCGGCAAGGATACTTTTGCCATTATGCCCACGGGAGGCGGCAAATCGCTATGCTATCAACTGCCCGCCCTGATGCTTGACGGCACTGCCATCATTATCTCGCCGCTCATAGCGCTGATGAAAAACCAGGTTGACAGCATCCGGGGGTATAGCCAAAACAACGATGTAGCCCACTTTCTGAACTCTTCGCTCACCAAAGCCCAGATGAAGCAGGTGAAGCAGGATATCACCGACGGCAAGACGAAGCTTCTCTTCATTGCTCCTGAAACCCTCACGAAAGATGAGAATATAGAGTTCTTCCAGCAGGTTGACGTTTCTTTTGTGGCCGTCGACGAAGCCCACTGTATATCGGAATGGGGCCATGATTTTCGCCCTGAATATCGCCGCATACGCGCTATGCTCGATGCCATTGGCGACAACATTCCCATCATTGCGCTTACGGCTACGGCTACGCCCAAGGTACAGTCTGACATTGTGAAGAACCTCAACATGACAGACTACAACACCTTCATTTCCTCGTTCAACCGATCGAACCTCTACTACGAGGTGCGCCCTAAGGGCAAGCGCGAGCAGGCCATCCGCCAGATCATTCAGGTCATCAAGGGTCTGCCCCGACAGTCGGGCATCATTTACGTTCAGAGCCGGAAATCGGCTGAAGAAATAGCCCAGGCGCTGCAGGTCAACGACATCAAGGCCGCGCCCTACCATGCCGGCCTCGATGCAAAGACGCGGCACCAGACCCAGGATGACTTTCTCATGGAAGAGATTGACGTGATTGTGGCCACCATCGCCTTCGGCATGGGTATTGATAAGCCGGATGTGCGTTTTGTGATCCATTTTGATATTCCCAAGAGCATCGAAAACTACTATCAGGAAACGGGGCGGGCCGGCCGCGACGGTCGCGATGGCGCCTGTATCGCTTTTTACAGTTATCAGGACATCTTGCGTTTGGAGAAGTTCCTACGGGATAAGCCCGTATCAGAGCGCGAAATGGGGGTGCAGTTGATGAGCGAGGTCATGGCCTATTCCGAGACTACCGCCTGCCGCCGTCGATTCCTGCTCCATTATTTTGGCGAGCAATACGACGAGTCGAATTGTAATAAGATGTGCGACAACTGCCGCCACCCTAAAGAGAAGATCGAAGTAAAGACCCAAATGCACCAGGCTCTCCAAACGGTAGAAACCCTTGAAGAGAACTTTGGTATCAAGGGGCTCATCGATTTCATTCGCGGTACTGAGACCAAAGAGAGCAAGGACTACGGCTTTACCAAAAAGAGCCTCTTTGGGGTGGGTAAAGACCGGGACGAAACTTTTTGGAGCAGCGTTTATCGTCAGGCGCTTCTCAACGACCTTTTGCATAAGGACATAGAAACTTACGGCCTGCTGAAGCTTACCCCTCAGGGGCGCGCCTTCATAGCCAAGCCACAGTCGTTCCTCATACCTATTGACCACAACTACGAAGTTGAAATGGCCAAGATGCAGGTTGAAGAGAGCAACAGTAAGACTGCGGTACTTGACGAGGCCCTCCAGAAAATGCTGCGCGACTTGCGTCGGCAGGAGGCCAAGCGCAAAGGGGTGCCACCCTTCATCATCTTCCAGGATGCGTCCCTCGACGATATGGCCACCCAATACCCCATTAGTCTGGAAGACATGACCAAGATCAGCGGGGTTAGCCTTGGCAAGGCCCAGCGCTATGCCAAGCCGTTCCTCGATCTTATCAAAAAGTACGTAGAAGAAAATGACGTAGTGCGGCCCACCGACTTCGTCATCAAGCAGGTGGCCAATAAGTCGCGCATCAAAGTAAGCATCATTCAGTCGATTGACCGCAAGATGCCGCTCGACGACGTAGCTGCATCCAGCGGTATTTCTATGGACGAGCTCATGGAAGAACTTGACGCCATTGTGACTTCCGGCACTAAGGTTAATATCGACTACTATATTAATAAGGTGGTTGACGAATACGTGCGCGAGGAAATCATGGACTACTTTATGCAAGCCCAGGTTGACTCGCTGAATAAAGCCTATGCTGAACTGAAGGAAGACGACATCACCATGGAGGAAATTCGCCTTGTGCGCATCAAATTCCTCTCCGATTACGCCAACTAAAGCGGCTGCTTATGGAGCTCATCATCATCAATGGCCCCAACTTAAACCTGTTGGGCAAGCGGGAGCCGGAAATTTATGGAGAGGATAGCTTCGAGGATTTTCTCCTCCATTTGCGCGCCTTGTTTCCGGAGGTGAGTCTCCATTACTTTCAGAGCAATTGGGAAGGCGCCCTGATCGACAAGCTCCACGAGGTGGGCTTCAGCTATGATGGCATCATTCTCAACGCCGGCGCCTACACCCACACTTCAGTGGCCTTAGCCGACGCCATTGCGGCCATTCCGGCTCCGGTTATTGAAGTACACATTTCTAATGTATACAAGCGCGAAGCTTACCGACGCAACTCTTACCTGTCGGCTCATTGTGATGGCGTCATTGTAGGCTTCGGCCTGCGCGGCTACGAGCTGGCGGTGTCGTATTTTCTTTAACTTAGTGCTATATCTGATTTTTGGGGTTTACCAGCTCTCCCTGTATATCTCCGGCCAATTCCAGCCCGGCATTTCGTCCCGTACCTTGAAACAACAACCGGCCCTGCTCGTAAAAAGCCACCTCAAGGGTTGATTGCAGGCTCTCGTTTACCTTGCCCGTCATGCGGCCGGCTATGGGCGAGATGAGGTCGCCTCCGGCGCCCTGCCGCCCTTTCACTTCGAGGCGGTAGCGGCTGTCGGCTAAGACGAGGGTGGCCTCGCGGTGGCCTAAGGTCACGCTCAGGCGGGCGCCGGTATATGTAGCTAAACGATAAATGCGCCCCTCCCATAGGAAGCCTGCAATAAAGCCCACGAAATGGCTGCCCAACCAGGGGATGCGCGCTACGGAAACCATCACCGACGTAGGGCCGGGCGCCTCGAAATGGTTGCTTTGCATCCATATCCAGGAGCTGGGAAACGAGCGCCCCCAGTCTTTTTCGGCATAACCGATGCCTCCGGTAAAATCGACAGACTTGCCTTGCACCTCCAGCCGGCCCTTTAGTTGGTGGTGTACGCTCACTACTCCATGATAGCACTCCATAAAAGGTACGAAGCCATACCAGCCCATGATACCGGGCGCTCCTAACATACGGGGCCAGGGGTGCAGATTTTCGAGCGCCAACTGGCCACTGAGTCCGGGCAGGTTGAGATGCAGGGCTTGGGCTGAAAACCGGTTTTCGGCCACGGCCACCTCAAATCGGCCAGATACGGGCCGGAAGCTATCCCCGGGATAGTCAAAAAACTCAGTGCGGCACTGCTTACCGTCCAACAACTGAACGAAAGCCTGCTGCCTGCCCTGCTCATCCATCGAAATGCCGGGTATTACTGCCAGGGCGTATTGCTCTGTGGGGTCTACGAGCTTGAAGTACCAGCCTTCAAAGTAGCGATGGGTTCGACCCCAGCCGTGGTATTCGTCGGGATGCCAGAGTGCGCGGCAACGGCGCAAGAGTGATTGCATGGTAGCCAGTTGTGTGGGGTATGTATGGTTTGCGCGGGCAGGTTTTTGTTATCCATATCTTGGCGCACAAAACCTGCCTGCGCGCAGTATATAGCTCTCCAAGCCAAGATTTGTGAATCCTGACTTGCTCTTTTTCTGTCTGGCGGCGTTAAAAAGCCTCGCCATAGCTTAGGCTATGTCTGCGTTTTTTGCCTTGCCAGCCCCAAAAATAGCGGCGTCAATTTTTCACTCATCTTAACATAGAGAACTATAACAGACAAAGGAGGTTGGCGGTTCATGGCCGTTACTTCGGGTAGCTTACGGATAGTGCTTACAGGTATTCGGCAGCTATTTTCCTATGCGCAGCAGCAGGGCTACCCTGGCTTCCCAGGCTTGGGGTTCAGAAAAGTTAAAACCGCCCTGCCCGAGCCGAAACAGGCTGCTGAAGCCCGCCCGGTAGCGGCCTGTGGCTTGTATGGCTATGGGGTTGAGGTTGAGTTGAAGGCCCAGTCCGCCTGTGATGCCATATAGTATGCGCTCGGTAAAGGCGGCGCCATAGTGATCTCGGGCTACCCAGGGGGTGGGAATACTTTCTTCATTCGATAGCGGGAAGCTCACAAAGGGGCCAGCCATAATGACGGGCTGGAAGGCGCCTTTGCCTAAGGCTACCAGCGTCGTGGGGGCAAAGCTGAGATAGCGGATGCGGCGCTCGTAATGGCCCGAAAAAGTGTCGATTACTTCGCGCCAGCCCCGGGTTTCAGCAGCCAACTCTACCTGTATTCCCAGAGCCGGCTGGGAAATATAGGAAAATACCAGCGCTAAGCTGTTGCCCGGAAAGGCCTCCTGATCGACGGAAGGCGAAAAATCCACTTTATTCCAATGCACAGCGCCTTGTATGCCGATGCGCAATTGAGGGCGAAAAGCGGGCGTCGCAGTGCTGTCGGCCTGAGCTTTAACGTCTGTGGACGCCATCATAACAAAACATGCCGCCAGGGCAAGAAGTCCGTAAAAACGCTGTTTCATGCCGCAAAAGTAGGGGGAAATTCCCGCTTTTACTCCACGTATTCCTGGCGGATGACGAGGGTCAGATAGCCATTTTCAGCTTCGGTATAGCCTTGTTCGTAGCAGAAGCGGTAAGTTTTGCCGGATCGGGTGCGGTATTCATTGGTGAAATAGCTGAATTTGAAGCCCTTTTCAGCTAACTTGTCGCGGTGGAGGTAAGCTTTGCCATCGGGGTTGAGCTCTGCCATGATGCGGCGGTTTTTGCGCAGGATGTTGTTGATGTTGCGCATAAAGTTGGTTTCATCCCCGTTGGCGCGATTGTGATAGCTGCTGCGGCAACCGTCGCTGCAAAAGCGCTTGTCGATGCGGCCGCGGAATGCCTCTCCGCATTCAATGCACACGGGGCCTTTTGCGCTGGATGATTTGGGTATGGCGGTCATAAGCGAAATGGACTTTTGGGTAAAGACGCTGTGCCTGATAAAATTCCACAAAAGCAGGGTTAAAAAAAATCCTCATTGGTGGCCAGTACTATGTTGGGGCCTAAATACAGCGCCTTGGCCTTGGGGAAAACTGCGCGGAAGGGCCC
>CAYOTJ010000247.1:0-5893 GCA_964406855.1 uncultured Saprospiraceae bacterium | reverse complement strand
GTCATTCCCCGTTGATTAATTAATTTTTTGGGCGGCATCCCCGCCCCCTGATCGGCTATTGCTGCGCCGGAAGCGCTAAGCGTATGCCTGGGGCGGGGTCGCTCCTTTACAGCCGTGCCCCTTCGGTACAGAGGCAGCTTGCGCGGGCGTGCTGCGGGCGGCTGACGCTGAGTTTCGGGAGGAGTGACTTTGGAGTCTCAATGGTCATTTATCGACCCTGTTTTGATGTTGTAATATGTACCCTAAGTTCTTTTTTTGTTGATTTTTGATTGTTTTAAGTTGTTGGTTATGTGTGTTTTAATGATTTTGTGGATGTGTTTAACTGCTTTTGTTGCGTGTTAAAAACCACGTTTTGCTGTCTGAGGGGGCTGTAGAAGATGCAGCTACCTTTGACATGTAAGTTGAACATATCACAGGAAAAAGTTACTATCTCATGAAAAATTTCGACAACCTGAACATTCAGGGCCGTCATGCCCTTGCCATTGCCCAAAACAACTGCGGAATCGTCGTCATTGACATTTCCGGGGTATAAGGAGCAAGGGTTTTTCGCCAACAAAAGGGGCTAAGTCGCCGGCGTGCAGAAGTAGCCTCGTCCAATTGCCAAAAGGATGAAACGAATTGTGTTTCTTCAGCGGGAGCGCTACGGCCCTCCCGCTGAAGAGTGTTCCTGTCGCGCCACAAAAGTGCAAGTGGTATTGGGTTCGCCCGGAGCGGGCTGTCGCGGAGTGGGGGTTTGCCGGATTGTTCCGGAAGGTTACCACATTCCCATCGGCTGCCCGCTTACGGGCGCCATTCTGGGGTTTAGCCCGGGCGGCAAATTGAGAATCATGTTTGAGACTGCGTCGCTTTCGGCATTACAGCGTGAAAAGCACTTTGGCTGGGGCCTTTTTCGAGTGGAAACGGCCTTTGATTTGCCGCTTTTTGCATGCCGGCGCTTAGGGCGCAGCAGCTACCAGATAAAACCGGGGTCTTATTCCGTGCGGGAGCAGGAAGGATTTCTGGTGGTGGAGTTCTGAGTCAATTTTAATCTGAAAAAGTTACAATTTCTATCTCATGAAAATCTTGTCTACCGCTATCGGTCTTGCGACCGCATGGTTATTGGTGATGGTATGCGCGCCGCCAGGCGCGCCGGGGCTGCCGGAAGTCCTGAGGGAAGGTTCGTCTGCATCCGTGCTGACGGGTTTGGTAGAATACGCATCGGCTGCTTTATCCGGCGGTCATTCGTATGAATACCTGACGACAACCTTAGGTTATGGACTTATGGCTCTGGCTATAACGCTAATGATCTTTGTGGTTGCGCATTCCTTTAAGGGATTCCGGCCATTGTTTCTTTTGCGTTTATTGCGTCGGTTAAGAGCCCGGAGCATGGCGTTGCCCATGGCTATTGGGTTAGCTTTTACCGTTCCGGCTGTGCTTTTGGGCCAGTCAGGTACGGCTTTTCGCGATTTTAACGGCAACGGTATTCAGAACGGCGCCGAACCCGGCGTTGAGGGTGTTATCGTTCGGTTGTACGCCAACGCTTCATCCCCGACTACTGATCAGTTCATTGGCGAAACCGTAACTGGCGCCAATGGGACTTACAATTTTGCTATTTCCGTTACGAGCGGCCGGGCCGCTAACATCGGAGAAAACGTTCGCATCGAATTTACGATACCTTCATCATTTGAATGTTCGCTTTCGGATATTGCCGACTTCCCGGGCGGAGGGGGCAATGCCTATGGTAGTAGCGTTCAGTTTATTACGGGCCGCCCCAGCGGCATCAATTTTGGCATTAACTATCCGGGGCAGTGGGCGCCCGACCCCAACCCGCTGGTGATGCTGCCTTGTTATGCATTTGGCAATCCTAATCTACCGGGCAGCACGGCTACCAATGCCCCTGCCTTTGTGTCTTTCAATTTTACTACATCGGGCGTGCCGCAGCCTTTTGATGGCGGGTAGGCGGGCGTTCCGCCGCCCAACATGCTGGCTACTATTGGGGAGGTAGGCTCATTATATGGCGTAGCTTTCTCGAAGCAAGCGCAAAAAGTATTTACATCGGCTGTTTTGCGCCGGCACGCTGCGCTCGGCCCGTTGGGCTCCGGGGGCATTTATTTGGTTGACCCCTTCTCAGCCGCAGCAGATAAGACTACGGACTTCCTCAATCTCGACGCCATAGGCATTGCCACCCAGAATGCGGGCGGCAGCTATCCGCCTCCGTCGGGCAATAATACCAGCCCTGTGAGCGGATACATCGGTACCAATGCAGAACGCGGTCTTCCTGCCGCCGTTGACGCGCCCAGTACCGACTATGCCGCCGGCGACCAGATAGGCAAAGTGTCTATCGGCGACATCGATATCTCCGATGATGGCCGTTATCTGTACGTCGTTAACCTTTACGATCGGAAAATCTACGAGATAGACTTAGTAGACCCGGCCAACCCACAAGCGCCTACCTTAGCCAACGTGGCTACGCGGGTGAGAAGCTGGGATGTGCCCAACCCGGCCACATTGGCCAACCAGGGGGAACACCGCCCCTGGGGCCTGAAGTTCTATCGTGGAAAACTATATGTAGGCATTGTACTATCGGGGCAGAATGCCGCCGGCAATGTAGTGAGCCCGGTAACGGGTGTCGGCAATGCACAGATTGGCACCGCCTTACGCGGTTATGTGTACGAATTTGACCTGAATGCTCAGGCATTTGTAGTACGGCTTGATTTTAGCTTTGACTATGGCCGTGAGCGCCCCTGGATTCCGTGGGGCTATTCGCCGGGCCGGCCCAGTCGTTATTTTTCCGGTGAAGACCGGGAATGGGCAGAGCCCATCATCAGCGATATAGAGTTTGACGATACCGGCAATATGCTGATTGGCGTTCTTGACCGCAAAGGTCACCAATACGCCATCAACAACAACGACTACAACGGGAACATTGTATTTTACGAATATGCCACTGCGGGCGAATTGCTGCGCGCCAATGTAGCGCAGGTAGGTAACAACTGTGTGTACAACATCGTTACCCGCCCCGGCACAACGGATTATTACGACGACAACGGCGCTCACCCCGAATCGGTACAGGGGCCGTTGGCGGTATTGCCTGGCGAAAACGAGGTTGTTGCCGTTTGGCTCGACCCCATAGGCATTCGCGCGGGTGGCGTCATCCGGCACAACAACGTTACCGGCGGCAAGGTGACGGGCTCAGCTTACGAGGTGTTTGAAGACCGGGCAACCTTGGGCAACAACGGCTTTGCCACGCCCAGCAAAGCCAACGGCCTCGGCGACGTAGAGCTCAGCGGCGAGGCAGCCAGTATCGAAATAGGCAACTTGGTATGGAGTGATGCCGATAGAGACGGTGTTCAGGATGGGGGTGAAGTGGGAGTGCCCAACGTCACCATCCAGTTGTTTGCCGACTTTGATGGCAACGACATAGCCGACGGCCCAGCGCTGGCTACAACCATGACGTCTTCGATAGGTACGTGGTATTTTTCTCATACCAATGTAACGGACGGCGACCCGGCGACGCCAGGCAACCAGGCCGGCCCCCAGCCCAACCGGCGCTATCTCGTCAGAGTAGGCGCTGCAGATTGGTCGGGCGGCGTGGGCATTGGCGCGCTCACCAACTATCTTTTCAATATCCCTGCTAATGTAGTGGGAAGCGGTACGCCGGATTTGAGCGACAACGATGCTACGTTGATGGGCGGAGTGCCTCAAATAACGGTAATCACCGGGGTATCCGGGCAGAACGACCACTCTTTCGATATGGCGTTCTTTTTCTGCCCCACCATTACGAACCCTCCGCCGGCACAAGCCATTTGCGAAGGCGGATCTGGCGCTAATATAACGGTGCAAACCAACCAGAACGTAGCGAACAGCATTCGATTTGTACTGTTTACCACCGACCAAATGGCCGGCGGAAGTCCCAGTATGGCTGAAGCTGCCGCTATCTATGGCGGCGGTGTTGTGCTGGCAACGGTTACGCCTACGGGCGGCGCCGATCCTTACACCGCTACGCTTACGACAGCGGCCGGCGCCTGGAATACGCGCCCTCCGGGTACCTATTATGTATATGCCATTCTCAACCCGGATGTAGGCGATTTTTGTCGGCCGATTCAGGAGATTGTAGTGACCATTACGGCTCAGGCCGAGGCGGGCACGGGGAATACCCAGGAAGTATGCTTTACCGCTACCAGCGATATAGACCTTGCTTCATTGATAGTAGGCGCCGACCCCGGCGGTATTTGGACAGCCGGCGGCGGCAACCCCGCAGGCGGTACCTTTAATGCCGGCGCGGGTACTTTTAATCCCGCTGGCGCCAGCTTAGGGACCTATACCTTCCAGTATGCCTTTGCTGCTGTAGGCGGATGCGTCGCCGATCAAACAATCGTTACGGTGATCATTACCAACGCGCCGGATGTATGCCCTACCGACTTTGGCGATTTACCCAACCCGCCATACCCAACTACGCTGGCTAATACGGGCGCCAGCCACATCATTGTGCCTGGATTGAAAATCGGGGCCTCTGTAGATGCGGAAGGCGACGGTCAGCCGAGTGCGAACGCCGACGGCGACGGCGCCGATGAAGATGGTTTCAATCCGGCTTTGCCCGCCAATATGCTGGTAGCCGACCGCACGACTACCATCACTGTGCCTGTGATGAATATGACGGGCGGCGATGCTAAGTTGACGGTATACATCGACTTCAATAACGATGGCGATCTGACGGATGCCAATGAAATGTTCTTTACGACGATACCCAATAATGCGGTCGCTGGAACGCTAAATGTGGCTGTTCCTGCCGATGCCATATTGAATACGGATATCGGTATGCGATTCCGCCTGACCACGGAAATGGCTATGTCGCCTACTGGTTTAGCTACGAGCGGCGAAGTAGAAGATTACATCGTACAAGTAATGGGCTTTGACTATGGCGACCTTGCCGATAGCGGGGCCGGTACGGGTACGGGCAACTATGAAACACAAGACGCCAATAACGGTGCCAGCCATAAGATTATCCCGGGCCTGAAAATCGGGGCTTCTGTAGATGCGGAAGGCGACGGTCAGCAGAGCGTAGGCGCTAATGGCGACGGCGCTGATGAAAACGGCTTCAACCCTGCGCTGCCTGCCAATATGCTGGTAGCCGACCGCACGACCACCATTGTCGTGCCCGTGATGAATATGACGGGCGGCGATGCTAAGTTGACGATATACATCGACTTCAACAACGACGGCGATCTGACGGATGCCGGCGAGATGTTCTTCACGACGGTAGCCAACAATGCTACGAGCGCAAGCCTGAGCGTAGCCGTGCCTGCCAATGCGGTACTGAATACAGACCTCGGTACGCGCATTCGCCTCACTACCGACTTAGTCATGTCGCCCAACGGCCCCGCCCCCGATGGCGAAGTGGAAGACTACTTAGTGCAGGTAATGGGCTTTGACTACGGCGACCTCGCCGATACCGGCGCCGGCACGGGAGCGGGTAATTACCAGACCCAGGATGCTAATGGCGGCGCCAGCCACAAAATCTCTACCAATGCAGCCGGGATGGTGACGTTGAAAATCGGCGCTTCCATAGATGCAGAGGGCGACGGTCAGCAAAGTGCCGACGCTAGCGGCGATGGCGCCGATGAGGATGGCTTCAACCCTGCGTTGCCCGCCAACATGCTGGTAGCCGACCGCACGACCACCATTACGATACCTGTAATGAACATGACGGGCGGCGATGCCAAACTGACCATATACATCGACTTCGACAACGATGGCGATCTGACGGATGCCGGGGAGATGTTCTCCACGACGGTAGCCAACAATGCAACGAGCGCAACCTTGAGCATAGCCGTACCCGCCAATGCCGTACTGAATACCGACCTCGGTACGCGCATTCGCCTCACTACCGACTTAGTCATGTCGCCCAACGGCC
>CAYOTJ010000246.1:0-5905 GCA_964406855.1 uncultured Saprospiraceae bacterium | reverse complement strand
GGCTCTAACCAATTGGGCCTCAAGCTCACCATGCCCAACTTCTTATAAAACGCCTCTCCAAACCCCACATAAAACCTCGACCCCTTTAGTACCGTCGGCCCAAAGGGCATCAACTGCTGGGTTCCATTGAATATGCCCTGATCGGTTTGCAGCACTAAGTTTTTGCTCACGCCTTCCGCCCGCACGCCGATGGTGATCTTGCGATTGGTATCCAAGGATGACACCAGCGTACTGTAGTCCGAGCCAATGCGCTTCAATTGTTCGGGTTTCAGCGTTATTTTTAGAGCGGGCCAATGGGTCATACCCAAGGCCGGCGAAGCTTCTACCGGTTCAAAATCCTTGGGGAGGTATATTACCAATCGGGCATTGTAGAGACCCGTTGCCACAGCCGGGGCTTCTGGTATCCAACCAAACATAGCCTCGTCCGGCGTATCAGCGGGTATAGTAGGTAGGGTATTACTAACATTAACATCCACGCTGCTCAGATCAAAGGCTGCCACAGTCGGATTAACAACGGGTATCCATCCCTCCTTACCCGACAAAGCCACCTTCAGTATATCCGTATCGAGCGGGCCCTGGATGTTTTCAAAACTCACCACAATCAAACGCCGCCCCTCCTGCAACAACAACTGAGGCGAAGCGATCACAAAGCCCGCCTCCTCCTCGGGTATCTCCCGGCCATCCGAAAACGGACGCACCCCCGCTGCGGGCAGCGGTAGCGGGTACGACTGCCCGATGAGGGGGCGGGTATCCTCCGTGAAAGGGGTGTAAGGATCGTAATTGAAGCTGTAAATGCTCTTGGGCAGGTAAAAGCTCTTTACCTCCTCCAATTTAGCCTGGCTCACCACCCAATCGCTCACCGTTTCATACAACAGCGGCCGTCCCTGAGCGTCTTTGCCGCCCAGCAGTTGGGCGCCACCGTCGATCTTTTGGGGGTCAAAATTCTTGGCCAGGGTAAAAATCAAGTATACGCTATCGGGCCGGGCCGGCGCAGGGCGCAGGGCCAGCACTTGCTCGTAGTAAAAGTCCAATTGTTTCCTCACTAAGCCGTTGAGGCTCTCCTGAGCGTAGCGGAACAACTGCAAAAAAGCTAAGTACAACGATACATGGGGCTGCACCAAGCGGTATTCTTCCGATTGCGGCTTTTCCATCCGCGCCAGCTCCTGGTCGAAGGCCTGCTGCCCCCTCTGTTTCAGGGCGGCATACGCCTGGTAGAGTTTCACAAAAATACTCCGCAGCCGCTCGCGCGGGTAAGCCGTAGGCGCCAGAGCCGTTATGCGGCCATACGCAGCCCGGTCGGGCAGGCCCCAGCGGCCGTCGGATTCTATAAAAGAGGTATAGTCTTCGATATTGAGGTCATTGTCAAAAGCCTTGTTGAGACCAATGAGCAAATCCAATGAACTGCTCAGCTCCTCGGTATCCTGGCGGTTGGCCTTGCGGATGAGCTCCAGCACATAGCGCTGCAACGGATGCCGGATGGCGCCCAACTTGCGGTAGGTTTTTTCTAAGTCGAGGGCCATCTGGCGCAGCAGCCCGATGAGTGTTCGGTACGCCTGGGCCTCCTGTGCGGGCTCGTCGGGGCCGCTGCTCTCCAGCAATAGCCCCAGCTCGCGGTCGGCCTCGTCGTACTGCTGCCGCAGTTGCTCCAGATCCAGGGCCGAAAGCACCGCTAAGTAGGTCAGGGTCTCCGTCTCCCAAAAGCAGGCCCAACTGCCGTCGGGCCGGTCGTCGGCGTCAAACCAGTTCAGCAGATTGGCGTAGCGATGCGTAGCCACAACGAGGTCCTGGACGGAGCGGTCGTCGAGCTTGAAGTAATCGGGCGACAGGGCTTTTAGCAGGCGGCTCACCCGCGTGGAACCGGCGCGCCGCAGCGGATGCGACTGGTTGATCTTGGTGGTGCTCATGGCTTATAGGATGGTGGCTTCGCGTTGATAAAAGTCGTACACATAATTGAAGCGGCTGTTGGTGGTGCGCACTGTAATATCGAGGGAAATGCGCACGCGTCCCTCCAACATATTTTCATCGGTCAGGATTTCGATCTCATTGAGCCGTATGCGGGGCTCGTAGTACAGGATGGCGCGCTGTATGAGGTTTCGGATATACGTGAGCAAACTTTCATTGATGGGCTCAAAGAGCAAATCCTCTAAGGCGCAGCCATAGTCGGGGCGCATCACGCGCTCGCCCGGGCGGGTGGTCAGCAGCAGGGTCAGGCTCTGCTCTATGTCGCGCAGGTCGGAGGCCATCTCCACGTTGCAGTAGCATTCGCCGGCCTCCTCGGGGCCTGCGCACTGTTTGTTGAAGGCTACCGGGAAAGCCCAGCCTGTGCCCAAAAATGAAGGTTTATCCGGTGAGGTCATGGTTCAGGATTTGTCGTTTTCACTAAATGAATATTCAACCGATGAGCACGGTGGCGGCTCCGGCCACGATCTGGCCGCCGTGGGCCGTCATATCGCCCATGCGGGCGGCCGGCTGCCCGCCGATCAGCACCGTAGCTGAGCCCTGGGTAATCACGTCGGGCGGCCCCGTGCAGGTACACATATTGCCCACCGTAGCGGCCGGCTTGCCTTCTATCATCACCGTCACAGCGCCCGGAGGCATTACGGGCCCGCCTACATGCGGAGGCACGCCAGGCGCCGCCGGTATGGGGCAGGTGTGCATATCGCCAACTCTGGCTGCTAATGGCATGGCATTTATCTTTTGGCGTTAGTTGATTCTTACAAAGCTGCCCCGTATCACCACCTCCCCGGAGGCCGAAAGCTGAGCCTTGCCCTGCCCTTCCAAGCTGAGCTCCGACTGCGCCTTATGGCTCACGCTCACGCCCTCCAGCGTCACGTTTTGCGCCGCCTTGAAGATGAGATCCTTGGCCGAGTCGAGGGTGATGCCGCTGCTGTCGAGGATGATCTTGTTGCCGTTTTCATCTTCCATCCGCATTTCGCCGGCGTCTTCGTCTACGACGAGCTTTTTGCCGCCGGGCGTTTCCAGCGTCATGCTCTTCTTCTCGTCGTCGAATATCCAGCGCATTCCGCTGCGGGTCACCCATCCCTTTTGGTGGTTGTCGTCGTTGGCCGTCAGGGCCGCCGGCTTGGCCGTGCTGTTGAGCATACCCAACACCACCGGATGGCGGGGGTCGTCGTCGAGAAAGCCTACCACCACCTCGTCGCCCACTTCGGGCCGCCAGAAGGCGCCCCGGTTGTTGCCGGCATCCTGGCAGGCGATGCGCATCCAACTGCCCTCGCCCCGGTTGTCCAACAGCGGCAGGCGCACCTGTATGCGGTGGGCGTTCTCTGGGTCGTTTTCCAGGGCCGTCACCACCCCGATCTGCAAGCCGTGTACGGCCGGCGTCAGGGCTGCGGCGGGCGGCTGTTGCACATCGTCGTATTCCTGCACAAACCAGCGCTGCGGCAGCCCAAACTGTACATGCGCATACCACATGCCCTCGGCTATCTCGTGGGTCACGGCCGTCACGTATACTTTTCCGCTATGCCGGCTGCCCACGTTTACCAGCTCGATCACATCGCCGGGATAGACGTTGGCTACGCCCTGAAATTTCACCCGACCCTGCTTTTTGGCTAAGTCGGCTTTGGTCTGTTGGGCCTTGGCCCACTGCTGGGCTTCTTCCGACTTCAGGCCGCCGGTATGCCGCAAGGGCCAATGGCTCAGGCCCATCACAGTAGTGTAGTCGGTATTGGCCGGCGTATCGGGCAGGTTTAAGCCCGGCGCATCGCCTACCCGCCGAGCGGCAGGCGCCGGCGATGAAATACCCAGCCCCCCGCCGCCTTCCGGCTCGCTTTCTTCCACGGCCTGACTGTCGGGGTTCCATACGCTCACCTTCACGGTGGGGTATTGGTCGCGGGCGTCCATCTCGCCCTCAAACTCGAAGAGGCTGGCCCCAAATTGCAGCGGAAACAGCGCATCCTGCTCAAAATCGGGCTTCTTCACCGCCACCCGCCCGTCTTTTACCAGCACCAGCATGGCGTTGGCCTCGGCCCGGGTTACTAAAAAGTCCCAGTCGGTGGCGTTGTACTGCACCATCTCCCTATGGACGCCCACCGTATCTTCCACATCGGCGGCAAGGTCGCGGCCGCGCAGCACCTCATTGATGATGTCGCTGTCGCTCTGCTCGTAGAAGTACTTATTCCTGCGGCCCACCGTCAGCTTTACGGCTTCATCTTTGCACTCCAGATTTATGCTTATCTGGCCGCTTTGCATCACCTTCAGGGCATGCTTCACGATGATGCCCTTAAACACCACCTCATTGCGGCCGTGGTAGCCCGCATAAATTTCGATGGGATGCCCCGGCGACAACAAGTCGGTGTCGCTGATGTCGAAGCGCTGCGTGGCCGCGTCGCCGTCTATAAACGACAACTGCGCAAACGGAATGCGGTTGGCGCAACGCGATATCCGAATCTGCTGCACCGCCGCCACATCGGGCAGGGGCCGGCCATTGACCTTCACCAAGGTGGTCATCAGGTCTACCGACTCCGTGCCGGGCACTACAAGCTGACTTTGATTGAGGGGGTTCGTCATGGCGTTATTTTTCTATGGGCGGAAAAAACAGCTCCGTCCCTTCGGTCAGGTTCCGGAAAGAGGTTAGCCCATTGGCTTGAGCCAACTGAAGCAGGTAGTCGTTGGTCTCGTAGATGGCATGGGCTAAGTTGTCGAGCCGCTCGCCCGCATGTACCGTGCGCAGGTGGGTGAGGTCGGCGGTATGCCGGTCCGACTCCAGCACCTGGGTCACATTATCGGTGTCGTACTTGAACGACAACCGCACTTTGGCCCGCAGCGGCGTGCCATCGGGCTTAAACAGGGTGTAAGTGACATCCACCGATTTCACCACCCCCTGAAACAAAAACTTGCCCCAAACGACAATCAGCTTATTGGGCCTATGGATTTTGCCATTGAAGCCCACCGCCTTATACAGTTTCTCCAACTCCTTTTCCACCTCCTTCTTCTCGCCGCCGGCCGCGCCGGTGCCATCCAGCAGCAGCTCAAACGACAGGTCGCGCGGGCGCTCCACGTGGAAGCGCTGCACCGCGCCGGCATCGCCGGGGTTCTGCGGGTCGCGAAACACAAACGCCCGCCGGTCCATCCACTGATCCGGGTTAAACATCGCCACATAGCGCTCCCCGTTTGGCTCGGGCGTGGGCGCATATTTTTTTACCGGTATCAAAGTCACTTTGCCGGGGTCGGGCGTCAGGTTCAGCAGCTTCTCCAGCCCGGAGCCTATCTGGTTGATGATTCTGTTGATCATAACTTACCGTTCATTTTTGCGTTTCAGGATGTCCAATAGCTGCTGTGTCAATTGCTCCGCCTCGCCGGCGGCGCCGTTTTCATCAGCAGAAGCGCCGGCGCCCGCAGCAGGCGTAGGTTCGCTACCGGCGGCAGCCACGCTGGCTTTGATCACCAATTCCATAATCTCTATCGGCATGGTTGCTCTATTTTTTAATGGTTGTTTTCTCTTTTTTTTGGCCACGCCGCATGACATCGCCCTATGCGAGCATCCTGCGCGGCGCCGGGTCTTCCGCTCTTATACCCTCCCTTGGGGGTCGGGTATACCGCTTCACCCCCTTGTCCGGGGGCAACATGCCCGCCGAGCCTTTACCTCCGGCATTATAGCGCCTCACTTCCGGCATCCGCCACTCCGAAGCACGGCGCCCGGCCTAGCGATGCGGAGGGGTGGCGGCCTCCAGCCGCCAGACGGCGACCTCAGGGAGCCGGCCGAGCGATTAGCGAGCCCCGCAGCGTAGCGACCCCGCGCAACCTGCCCTCCGAAGGCAACTGCTATGCGGGGTAGGCCCCCTTATCACCTCTAAAATTTACCCGCCCGTCTGTTCAGCCGGGTAAAACCACCCCCAAGTGGGCGGGCCCATAAAATTTACCCGAACACAGCGTGGGCGGGCCCTTA
>CAYOTJ010000245.1:4755-5927 GCA_964406855.1 uncultured Saprospiraceae bacterium | reverse complement strand
GCGAGGTTTACCCGGCTCGCAGAGACGGGCCCGCAGCGTAGCGACCCCGCGCAAGCTGCCAACGGAGGCGAATGCGATGCGGGGGAGGCCCCAACTAAAATGCGCGCGGCCCCGAAAACCATCGTCTTCGGGGCCGCGCGTATTTTGCCTGTGAAGCGTTTGGATTAGCTCACGGGCTCGGAAGTTTGCTCGGCGTTATTGCCGATGCCCTCCCATATCTGGCCGTCGACGACGTGCTCCTCTTCAATGGAATAGGGGCGGGGGCCAATGAGGCGCTCTACATCTGATTTGAGCAGCACTTCTTTTTCGAGCAGGGCGTTGGCCAGCAGTTCGAGTTGCTCGCGTTTCTCGCGCAACAGGCTCTGGGCGCGCTGGTACTGCGACTCTACGAGCTGGCGCACCTGATCGTCGATGAGGGTTGCCGTATTGTCGGAGTAGGGGCGCTGGAACGTATCCTGCGACATACCGTAGAAGCTCACCTGGCCCACCGTGTCGTTCATGCCGTAGATGGTGATCATGTCGTAGGCCATTTTGGTAACGCGGTCGAGGTCGTTCTGGGCGCCGGTGCTTATTTTGCTAAACACGACCTGCTCGGCTGCCCGGCCGCCGAAGGTCATACACATCTGGTCGAGGAGTTGCTCGGTGCGGATGATGTACTGCTCTTTGGGCAGGTACTGGGCATAGCCGAGGGCGGCTACGCCCCGGGGTACGATGGTGACTTTGAGCAGCGGCATGGCGTGCTCTAAGTACCAGCCGCAGAGGGCATGGCCGGCTTCGTGGTAGGCGATGATCTTTTTCTCCTCGGGAGAGATGATCTTGTTTTTCTTTTCGAGGCCGCCGATGACCTTATCGAGGGCGTAGTTGAAGTCGTCGAGGTCGATGGCCTTTTTGTTGCGGCGCGCCGCTATGAGGGCGGCTTCGTTACAGAGGTTGGCGATTTCGGCGCCGGCGAAGCCGGGCGTCATTTCGGAAAGAATAGACGCAGAGACCTCCTCCGAGATTTTGATATTTTTGAGGTGGACGTTGAAGATGGCTTCGCGGCCCTTGAGGTCGGGGCGGTCGATGCTGATCTGGCGGTCGAAGCGGCCGGGGCGGAGCAGGGCCGAGTCGAGTACGTCGGGGCGGTTGGTGGCGGCCATGAGGATGACGCCTTTATCGGTGCTGAAGCCGTC
>CAYOTJ010000245.1:4460-4745 GCA_964406855.1 uncultured Saprospiraceae bacterium | reverse complement strand
GTTGAGGGTATTTTCGCGCTCGTCATTGCCGCCCTGGAAGCCGCCGCGTCCGCGGGCGCGTCCGATGGCGTCGATTTCGTCGATGAAGACGATGCAGGGGGCTTTTTCGCGGGCCTGTTTGAAGAGGTCGCGCACCCGAGAGGCGCCCACGCCTACGAACATCTCTACGAAGTCGGAGCCCGACATAGAGAAGAAAGGCACGCCTGCTTCGCCGGCTACGGCTTTAGCGAGGAGGGTTTTGCCGGTGCCTGGAGGGCCTACCAGCAGCACGCCTTTGGGGATTTT
>CAYOTJ010000245.1:2777-4450 GCA_964406855.1 uncultured Saprospiraceae bacterium | reverse complement strand
GCCCAGGGCGGTGTATTTTTTGGGATTTTTGAGGAAGTCTACTACTTCCATGACCTCTTCTTTGGCTTCATCGAGGCCGGCGACATCGGCGAAGGTGATGTCGACTTTGCTGTTTTGATCGAAGAGGGTAGCGCGGCTTTTGCCGATGTTGAATATCTGGGCGCCCGGGCCTCCGGCACCGCCGCCTACCCGGCGCATGATGAATATCCAGATGGCCACAACGATGACGATCGGCAATAGCCACCCGATGATGTTGCCCCAATAGTCGGGGCGATCGGCGTAGCTAAGGCTTACCGCTATACCTGATTCTTCTTTGATTTCGCGGAGGAATCCGTTAAAAGAATCGACGGTTCCGATTCGGAGCCAGTAGTGGTATCGGCCACTGCCCATGTTAGACTTGGCGGCGTCGGTGTAGGCCGATTCCTGAAGCTTGGCTTCGCGGATGTACACTTCGGCTATGTTCTGGTTGGTGATTACCAGAATTTTTTCGACGGCATTGTCGGTGATCATCTTTTTGAGCCGATCCTGGGTAATGGGATCGCGGCTACCCTCCGACATGCTGTAGAAATTGAGTCCCAGCAGGAAGAGCGCGATGACCGCATATATCCAGTAAGAGCCGAAGCGCGGCCCGCCGGATGGTGGTCTGCCGTTGTTGTCGTTTTCCATTTTTTACTATTTTACGCCTACACTGCTGTCGTTTGCATCAGCAAGTTTGCCATGTTTTTTACGCAAAATCTGCCGATGTAGAGTATAAAGCGGCGCGAAATTACGCGATTTAGGTACAAAAACACCTGAAACGAAGATTCGTTTTACATAATCGACCAAAGCTTAGCTTCTAACGCTAAAGGGTTTCGTACTCGGTGAGGCGCGCGTCGCTCCAGAGATCTTCGAGCTCATAGAATTTACGTGCCTCGCGATAAAATACGTGTACCACGGTAGTAAAGTAGTCTAAGCAAATCCAGGTAGCGTTGCGCTCGCCTTCCACGTGTACGGGAGCGCCGGCTCCTTCGTCGCGCAGGCGTCGGCGCACATTGTCGGCGATGGCGCGCACCTGAGTAGTGGAATCGCCTTCACAGATGACGAAATAGTCGGTGGGCGCATCCTTCAGGCGGCGCAGATCGAGCTTGATGATGTGCTTACCTTTGATGTCCTGAATGCTATCGATAATCAGGTCATTGACAGCCTCCTGATTGAGTTGGGGCCTTTTTAATTGAGCTGTTGAATTCAAACGCGGTAAAGGTTTGTTAGTTTTGCAATAAAGATAGAGGTAAAATTAAATAACCTGGTAAAAAATTCCAACGTTGTCTTTAATCAACACCCTTTTTTTGGGAAATGTTGTCGTTGATTTCCCGGAAATAGGCTCAACCAACGACTACGCTGCTGAATGGCTGTCAAAAACCAGGCCAGCCGAGGGTACAGTAATAACGGCGGGCTACCAATGGGCCGGCAGAGGACAAATTGGCAGCAGTTGGATGGCGGAGGCCCGCCAAAACTTGCTGATGAGCGTCATTTTGTATCCTTCGTTTTTGCAAGCGCGGCTACAATTCAGGCTCAACATGGCTTTGGCCCTGGCGGTAGCGGAAGCGGCAGATGCGCTTACGGGCTTGCGGGTTCAGGTGAAATGGCCGAACGACATTTTGTCAGAAGGAAAAAAAATTGCCGGAATTTTAATT
>CAYOTJ010000245.1:0-2767 GCA_964406855.1 uncultured Saprospiraceae bacterium | reverse complement strand
TGCAGAACAGCTTATCGGGGCCCGTATTGCAATGGACTGTGGCGGGCTTGGGGCTGAATGTCAATCAGACGATTTTTGACCCATCCCTACCCAAAGCTCATTCGCTGGCGCTGGCTACGGGCCGCGCCTATGCGGTAGACGATGCTTTGGCTGCCGTTTGTCAGGCTATGGAGCGGCGCTATTTGCAACTTAGGGCCGGCGAGGCCAGGCTCATTGAGCGCGACTACCTGAGTCGGCTCTATCGCCTTGGGGAAGACGCCTTGTATCGGCGCCCCGGAGGGGAGGCGTTCAGCGGGCGCATTGTGGGCATAGACGAACAGGGCAAGCTGCGGCTGCTGCATGCCGGAGGCGAGGGGGCTTTTGGCTTGAAGGAAATACAGTTTGTAGATTAGCAGCGTTTCAGCAGGGTTTTACTAAAAAAAATCCGTCCTCCCCCTGATGCTGGTACAGTGGCATGAGGATGAGCGCGTCAAAGGGGCAGCGGATGGGGCCGTTGGCATCATGGGCCAGCAGTTCGCCGGCCTTGACGGGCTGAAAATTGGCGTAGCCGGGTTCCATGCAAAAATTATCTCCCTGCCGTATGCGATGGGTGTATACGAGGTCGGCCACTTTAGGCAGCCCCTGACTGTAGGCCATGAGGATTTCGTCGTGTTTGTTTTCTACGTCTTCGCTGCGCACACAGCCCACGGCCCGCAGCAGGTTGATGATGGCGGCAATGGCTCTTTTAGGGGAGAGGGGGTCCTGGTGTTGGCCGGCTTCAAAAGAAAGGGCTACGGTTCGGCAGTCGAAGTGTCCATCGGTAAAATAGTGCAGGGTGGTACCCGACAGGCCCCGGAGGATACCTGTAATGACGGGCGCATGGAGCTGCTGGCCGAGGGCGATGCTTTCGGGGTCGTCGGAGGAGATGGTAAAGATGCCGCCGTCGGCAGTGGTGGTGTGGAGGTCGAGCACATAGAGGCGCTCAGGCTGGTAGCGGGCCACTTCTGCTTCGATAAGGATGCAGAGCTCGCGGAGCTCGATGTCTTCGCCCTGTAGCTCATGAGGGTTAGCGTGCAGCAGTTCCCTGAGGTGATCGGGGCGCCATTGTCGGTTGATGTCTTTGTGGAGGTAACGCAGCCCTCGGGCCAGGGCGCGTCGGTTGCCGCGCAAAGCCAATAGCCGCCCACGGAAGGTGAAGCCGGGGTTATGGCCCGGCTCGATGTGCAGCAAATGAAAGAGTGTTTCCAAAGCTTCTACGCCGGCGGGTTCATTGCCATGCATGCCGCCAAAGACCAATACCATAGGGCCGCGCTCGGCCCCGGAATAGTCGCCAATGATTCGGTCAGGGAGTATAGCAGTCACTAAAGTCGCTTGTATGTGGGAGGCCAAGCTACATTTTTTTAGAGAATCGCGGTAATTTTGAGGCATAATCCGACTGAAAATATGCAAAAAAGACTTCGTCAGTTGGGGTGGGCTTATTTGGCTTTTCTGCTGTTATACTGGTTTGTGCCCTGGCGGGGCAAAGAAACCAGGCCTGCGGAAGTAGATGCCTACATAGAACAATTTGGACCGGTAGCCGTACAATTGGGCCGTGAAAGCGGCGTGCCGCATGCCATTATTCTGGCTGTTAGCGGCTTAGAAAGTCAGTGGGGTAAGAGCGAGCTGGCTATGTCGGGGAAGAACTACTTTGGTATCAAGGCACGGTCGGCGGAGCCTCGTCATTGCCTGCCTACCCGCGAATACTATAGGGGCAGGGCTCATACGGTCAATGCTTGTTTCCGCGCTTATGATCACCCGCGTGAAAGTTTTCGCGATTTTGTTCGACTGCTCAAGGAGACACCCCGCTATGCGCCATTGTTTCACCACCCCACTACCGATCTTGAAGCATGGGCCAAGGGTTTGCAAACCAAAGGTTATGCCACCGACCCCCGCTACGCGCAAAAGTTGCTACGCGTAGCCCGCTACTATCGGCTGGAAGATGTAGACGGGTAAAAAAAAGTCCCGGACTTCCGGCGGGGGCCAAAAATCCGGGACACATCAGCGATCAAGTAAATCCCATATATTGCTTTAACACACAATTAATCTGTAAGTACCATCTTGCGGGTAGCGCGGCGCTCGCCGGCTTGCAGGGTGTAGTAGAACAGGCCGATGGAGGGCAGGTCGGCGCGGCTAATGCCAATTTCGTGGTAGCCGGTTTCGTACTCGCCTTCTACTTCGTATACCAGCTTGCCGGCCATGTCGTAGATGCTCAGTTTGGCTTGTCCGCCGGGGTCGAGGTGGAAGGGGACGATGGTTTCGTTTTTCCAGGGGTTGGGGCGGTTCTGGAAGAGCTCGAACTTGCCATCTGCCTGGGTTTCACCGCTGATAAAATTGAGGGCGACGCTCATTTTATCGCCCTCCTGGTTATAGGCTTCGGCAGGGGTGAGGCGCGAGCCCAGGAAGAGCCAATCTTTGAGGCGTCCGTTCTGGCGGGCGCGGAACTGCATACGGAACAGCTCGATGCGGCCGCCGGGAGCGCTTTCACCGTACTCATTCCAGACCGTGGTGATGAGTCCTGAAGCCGGATTGATGAGGGCAAAGTTTTCTTCAAACAGGTTGGGCAGCGCAACGGGCTCTACATCTAAGTAGTCGAGGGCGTTGGGGTCGAATTCTAAGGTGAACTGGTATCCCATCACCTCGTTCATGTATTCGGCGGAGAAGGGCAGCTCGATGAGGTCGCCCACGCGATACTCGCCATCGGGTACTTCAATCTGTAGGGTTCCGGCGTCGTCGGCCTGGCTGCTGCGGC
>CAYOTJ010000244.1:0-5933 GCA_964406855.1 uncultured Saprospiraceae bacterium | reverse complement strand
TATGCTGAGCAGGCGCTCGCCCCGACTCACCATAAAGCGCTGCTGGTAGGCGGGCTCGCGGCTGCTGATGAGGGCGGCCAACTGTCGCCAGTCGGGGGGCGGCGGCTGGTGTCGGTTGCGGAATTTTTGCAAGGCGGCGGCCAGCGCTTCGCGGTCGATGGGCTTGAGCAGGTAGTCGACGCTGTTGACCTTAAAAGCCCGCAGGGCATACTGGTCGTAGGCCGTAGTAAAGACGACGGGGGCGCCCACCTCCGCCTGCTCGAAGAGCCGAAAGCTGAGGTCGTCGGCCAAGTGGATGTCGAGGAAAAGCAGATCGGGGGGCTGGGCGGCATTTTCGAGCCACCAGGCGGCCATTTTTTTGACGGTATCGAAGCGGGCCAGCACTTGGGTTTCCGGGGCCAGCTCCAGCAGCAGGGCCTCCAAATGCTCGCGGGCGGGGCGCTCGTCTTCGGCGATAATAACTCTCATGCGGGCGTTTTTTTTTGATCAGCAGTTGGAATCGGGCGGCGGCAGCAGCGGCAGGCGGGCCTGGTATTCATCGCCGGCGGCGCCAAAGGCGGGCAGGCGGGTAGTGAGCAGGGCCAAGCGCTCGGCTAAGTTGCGGAGCCCCAGTTGGGGCGAGTCGGGGGGCTGAAGCCGCGTTTGCAGGTTGTTGCGCACCGCCAGCTCGTCGTCCTCGGTATCGATGCGGATGTGCAGGGGCTCGTCTTCGGCGATGATGTTGTGTTTGATGGCGTTTTCTACCAGCAATTGCAGGGCAAAGGGCGGCAGCCGCCAGGCCATGCGATCAGGGGCTAAATTCCAGTGTACAAACAAGCTGCCCTCGAAGCGCATCTCCATGAGCTGCAGGTAAGCCCGTGCAAAGTCGACCTCCTGCTCCAGGGTCACCAGCGGGGCTTCGGGCTGCTCCAGCAGGCCCCGGTAGACCTTGCTGAAGTGCTGCACAAAAAGCTGGGCGCGCCGGCTGTCGCGCGGGATGAGCGAAGCCAGCACGTTGAGGCTGTTGAATAAAAAATGCGGATTGAGCTGTCGGCTGAGGGCGTCGTAGCGGCTGAGGGCCATGAGGCGCTCCTGCTCGGCGGCGGCTAAGGCCAATCGGTTGCGCTCGGCTTCCAATTGGCGGGTGCGGCGGCGCAGGGCCAAGGCTTCTAAAGCATTATCGAAGACGAGCCGCAGGGCTTCGAGCCGCCAGGGCTTGGTGACGTAGTAGTACGCCTGCCCCTGATTGATGGCGTCCATGACGGCCTCCACATCCGAGTAGCCCGTCATCATCATGCGGATGACGTGGGGGTAGGCAACCTTGACGCGCTCCAGCAGGGCCACCCCCGTCATGCCGGGCATGCGGTGGTCGCTGATGAGCAGGTCGACGGGTTCGCGTTCGAGCAGGGCCAGGGCTTCGGCGCCGCTTTGGGCCGTAAGCACCTCGTAAAACCGCCGGAAGGCAGCCCGAAAGGTAATCAGGTTGTCGGGCTCGTCATCGACGTAGAGTATGCGGTAGGGCGGCGGAGTAGCTGATTCCATGCGATGGGCGTTTGTGCTTATGTTAATCATAAAGCCAGCCAACTGGCGCCAAAACAACTGCCCGGAGGCGATATTTTCCCGGTTCACTGCATTTTGGCGGGCTGCACTGGCCGGAAGCTGTTATTTTTAAGGCCAATATGACGCTTATATGGGCTTTATACGATACTTTGTACTGTTTTGTTGTCTGCTGGGTTTAGGTTTCGGCCATGCGCAGTCTGCCGTCGACAGCCTGCGCCAGGCCATTGCATCGGCCTCCGACGACTCCCTGCGGCTGTCGCTGGTGGGCGAACTGGCCTACACCCTGCGCAACCGCCTGCCCGACAGCACGCTGCTGCTGGCCCGCCAGATGCTGGCCCAGGCCGAGCGGCGCGACTGGAAGCTGCTCACGGGCCGCGCTCACAACCTCATGGGCGCCGTTTACCTCAAAAAGGGCGACTGGGACAGCGCCCTGTTCCACTACCAGCAGGCTAAGCAACACTTTGCCGCCGTCCCCGACAGCCTCCGCCTCGCCGACGCCCACCAGGGGCTGGGCAACTACTACCGGCAGCGCGGCCAATACGCCAAAGCCCTCGACGAGTACATCCGCTGCCGCGACCTGCGCGCCCGCTTAGGCAATCTCCGCAGCTTGGCCTACGTCATGCTCAACATCGCCAATGTATACAGCGCTACCGAAGACTATCCCGCTGCCATAAACCAGTACCGGCAGGCCTTGGCGCTGGTGCAAAAGCATGGCTCCCCCGACGACATTGCCCTCAACCACACCAACTTGGGCGTGTGCTACCTGCGCATCGGCAACTACCCCGCCGCCCTCGAACACCAGCAGCAGGCGTTGGCTACCTATCGCCAGACCGGCTCCCTGATAGGCGTCTGCGCCGCCCTCATCAACTTAGGCGAAGCCCGTTCGGCGGCGGGCCAGTCTGCCGCCGCCGAGGCGCACTTCCTGGAGGCCGTCCCTCTTGCCCAAAAACTCGACAACGCCGCCTTCTTAGCGGCCATCTACAACAACTTAGGCAAGGTATACTTAGACAGCCGCCAGCCCGCCCGCGCCATTGCCATGCTCCGCCAGTCGTTGACTGTAGCTACTCCCGAAGATTTTACCGAGCAGGCCCAGGAGGCCCACCGCCTGCTGGCCCGGGCCTACGAAGCCGGCAAAGACTACCGACAGGCCCTGCTGCACGAGCGCCAATACCAGTCCCTGCAAGACACCCTGCTGGGCCGTGCCGCCGCCGCTCAACTCAACGAGCTCAAAACCCGGTATGAAACTGCCGAAAAAGAAAGGGAAATTGCCGCCCTCACCCTTGCCCGCCGCATCGATGAAGGAAGGCGGCGACAGTTGCAGATCGGCCTCCTCGCCGCTTTGGCTTTAGGCGCATTAGCTTTAGCCGCCTACTGGCAGCGCCGCCGCAGCAGCGCCCGCTTAGCCGCCGAAAAGCAAAAAACCGAAAGCCTGCTGGCCGAAAAAAACCGCCTCTACGAGGAGCTTCGCCACATGCAGGACCAACTCGTCCTCAACGAAAAAATGACCTCGCTGGGCCAGCTTACCGCCGGTATCGCCCATGAGCTCAACAACCCCATCAACTTCATCACCTCCGGCTTAGCCGCCATCCGCCTGAACCTCGACGAGCTCGAACCCATCACTCGGGCGCCCGCCCACGATGTAGACCAACAGGCGGCCCTCCTTACTCAAACCCAAGCCGCCGCCAACTTAACCGAAATCGGGCAGCTCATGCAGAGCGTCCAATTGGGCGCCGAGCGCGCCGCCCGCATCATTGCCAGCCTGCGCACCTTCTCCCGCGATACGGGCGAGGCTTTTATGCCCGTAGACCTGCATGAAAGCCTCGAAGACGCCCTGACCCTGCTGGGCCCCAAGCTGCGCGACTCCGTCGCCATTCACAAACAATACGGCCCGCTGCCCCTCGTGCCCTGCCAGTACGGGCGCATCAACCAGGTGTTCCTCAACCTGCTCGACAACGCCGTGCAGGCCGTAGGCGCCCAAGGCGAGCTCTTCCTCGCTACCTGGGCCGACGAACACTACGCCTACGTCAGCATCCGCGATACAGGGCCCGGCATGGACCCCGACACCCGGCGTCGCATCTTCGAGCCCTTCTTCACCACCAAGGAGGTGGGCCAGGGCACGGGCTTAGGCTTAGCCATCAGCTATGGCATTGTACAGCAGCACCGGGGCGACATCGAGGTGCAGAGCGCCCCCGGGCAGGGCGCTACCTTCACCGTCAGGTTGCCGCTGGCCTGAACCTATCCGGGCTGCCGACTGTAGTCTTTCAGGTAGGCAGGCAGCTCGGGGCGCTGTGTTCCTGCCTCGTCGGGCACGGGCGGCAGGGCGGTCAGTTGCAGCGGCAACACCCCGGCCCATACCGGGCGGCCCATATCCGCTTCATCATCGAGCGCCCCATGCGCCCGGCATTTCACCGATGCTTCTTCCATCTCTACGGCCACAAAGAGGGTCTTTTTCATCTCCGAGGGCGTCGGCTGTCGGGCATCGGCCCAACGGCCTGGCGCCACGTGCTCCGTGAAGCGCTCGGCCGCCATCCAGCGCTCTGCCTCGTCGGTCACCTCCCGGCCCCGGCCAAAAGCCACCACCGAGCGGTAGTTCATGGAGTGGTGAAACACCGAGCGGGCCAGCACCAACCCATCCACGTGGGTCACCGCCACCGCCACAGGTATGCCCCGCGCCAGTTGCATAAAAAAGTGGCTGCCCACCGAGCCGTGCAGGTACAGCGTATTGCCCACCCGGCAGTAGGCCGTGGGCAGTACAAAAGGCTGCCCGTCGGCCACAAACGATACATGGCACACCAAACCCTCGTCGAGAATGGCGTTGCGCGCCTCCACTGAAAAGTCGTAGCGCTTGGGGTAGTAACGGCTCCCCTGCGTGCGCGAAGTTTTGGGCTTCATGGGGCTCAGGCGTTTTGCAACAGCGGAAAATAGCGCTCCTCCAGCACCCGTACATGGTGGTTCTGATGCCCCGCAATGATAAAGCCCACCGCCAGCACCGGCATCTCGTACTGCCACATCACGCCCCGCCGGCTCAGCATCTCGTCGGAAAACGACTCAAAAAGCGCCAGCGTAGCCAAGCGCACCGCACGCAGCTCGCTCAGCAGCGCCGCCAGCGGCCGCCCGTTGGCCCCCGATACCGCTGCATAGCAGTTCTCGTCAAACGAGGCTAAGGGCGTCTCATCCTGCCGGGCCATGCGCAGCGCCCGATAGTTGAAAATGCGCTCGGTGTCAATGAGGTGTTGCAGCACGTCGCGCACCGTCCATTTGCCCGGAGCATACACCTGGTCGGCCAGCGCCGCCAGCCGCTCCACATCCAGCTCGTCCAAAGCCCGCAGGCTCTGCTGCAAGGCGCCGGCCAGCTCGGCTTCCGCCACCTGTTCAATGTAAGTGTCGTAATACATCGGCGCCCACTGGAGGTCTGTTTTTTTCATCTTCGTCGGTATTTAATACAGTCGGGTGATTTCTTAACGCCCACAAAATTAGCGCCCCGCCGGACTACCAGCAAGAGCCGGTTTTTAAATACTGAGTAGTCCGGTTATTGGGGGCCACGCCGCATATCATCTACTTTTTACATCACCACGGGCGGCGCCGGGTGTTCCGCTATTATGGCCACGGCCTCTGCCGTCCTTTGAGGGCCGTCAGTTGCCGTAGCCATACCGCTGCACCCCCTTGTCCAATACCGCTTATTTTTACATTTTTTTGTCGAATAGATAGATTTGATTCTGCTTATTTTTACTATTTTTGCACAAATAAAGGATTTTATGGGCGGAAGAAGTCTTATCCCAACAGAAAAAATAGTAGAACGGCTCCGGTATGAAAATCCCTGGTGGGTTAACAAACAAATACCGGAAGTATACAGCAGAATGGCTAAGAGGCTATACTTTGCTTTGTTTTACCCTTTTGTAGTAGAAAAAAACATAAGAAGAGCTTTGGTTCTTATGGGGCCAAGGCGTGTCGGGAAAACCGTGATGCTATTTCATAGCATTCAACAGTTATTGGTGGAAAACATAAACCCTCAAAAAATATTTTTTATTGGTATAGATATCCCGATATACGTACACTTAAGTTTAGAAGACATTTTAAATCTTTGTAAACAATCGCTCAATCAAGACAATCTAAGCGGCTGTTATGTTTTTTTTGACGAAATCCAATACCTTAAAGATTGGGAACGCCACCTCAAAGTGCTGGTCGATTCTTATCCCGAAACTAAATTTATTGTGTCGGGATCAGCTGCTGCTGCCCTAAAATGGCACAGCACGGAAAGTGGAGCGGGAAGATTTACCGATTTTAAGTTACCGCCACTTACCTTCCAAGAATATATTCATCTTAAAGGGATGGACCATCTTATTTACGATGGCTACATCAACTATGGAGAAAATCAAATACCCTATTGCCTTACG
>CAYOTJ010000243.1:0-5933 GCA_964406855.1 uncultured Saprospiraceae bacterium | reverse complement strand
AGCCGAAAAAATAGCGGCGTCCATTTTTCACTCATCCTGACTTGGAGAACTATAGCGCATCATGGCCGTAGTAAACACCTGGTCGTTGTAGCGTAGGCTTAGCGGCCAGTGAGTAGATACGCAGCCTGCGCCGCCGAAGACGTCGGGGTATTCCAATAAAGCATAGAGCGAGATGAGGCCGCCCATACTGGAGCCCATCACGAAGGTATGGCTGCGATCGGGCCGGGTGCGAAAGGCGCTGTCGACGGCAGGCTTGAGCTCCTGAACGATAAAGCGGAGATATTCGTCGGAATATGCCTGTTCGAGGCGAAATTCTTCCTGCCGGCGGACGCGGAAGGTGTCGGGCGTATAAGTCAGCGGTTTGTTGGGGGCGTACTCCATGAAGCGACGGGGTGTATTCCAGATACCTACTACAATGGCCGGAGGCGCCTCTCCGGCGGCCATGAGGCGCAGCATGGCTTCGTCTACGCCCCATTCGACGCCGTAGCCCGCTTTGGCATTGTCGAAGAGGTTTTGGCCGTCGTGCATATACAGTACGGGATAGCGGGTTTCAGCCCCGGAGTTATAGCCCGGAGGCAACCAGATGTCGATGTGTCGGGCCGGGACGTAGCGGGAGGAGAAATCGGCCCAGCGAATAACGGCGCCCTCTCCGGTACGAACCGAGGCGCCCGGGCCGGCACAGTGCGCCAGCAGCAGGCATGCCGGAAAAATAAGCAGTAAAAAAGTGCGCATAATAAGCTCGTTTAGGACTAAAGATAAGGCCTCAAATTTATTATTTAGTTTGCGCCGGCAGGTTTTGTGCATAGAGCGCCGGTTTTATGCGACCCTCCGTAATTGGGCCGGGTTGGACCAGGGGGTGAAGCGGTATGCGTGAGGCACGAGCGCATGAGAGCGGAACACCCGGCGCCGCGCAAGGTGCTAAAAGGAGTAGATGTCATGCGGCGGGGCCCCTAAAAATCTAAGGAATTTCTAAGGAGTATAAAAAGAAGATAGCGGGCCGGGGGGCCTACCTTTGCCCGGTTGAAATTGATCACGTATAAAAGCGACCTATGATTAAGGCAAAAATTGTATTCTTTTTTCTTCTCGTTTTCGTTTTTGCAGCAGGCGCTCAGGACACGCTCCTCATCCGCAATCTTCAGGGCGCGACGGTTACTTCTTACCGGCCTCAGGCTATGCCCGTACAACGGTTGGCCGATGTGCACGGCACTTTTATTGTAGCCGGTAAAAAAAACGAAGTGATCTCTGTGACTGATCTCAGCGCCAACTTGGCTGAAAAAACCGGCCGGCAGCTATTTGCCCGCGTGCCCGGCGCCTTTGTGTACGATATGGACGGGGCCGGCAATCAGCTCAATGTATCCACGCGGGGGCTTGACCCTCACCGCTCCTGGGAGTACAACGTGCGCCAGAACGGGGTGATGACCAACAGCGACATCTACGGCTATCCGGCCAGCCACTACAGCGCGCCGATGGAGGCCATACAGCGCATTGAGATCATCCGGGGTACGGGCTCATTGCAGTATGGCGCCCAGTTTGGGGGTATGATCAACTACATCACCAAGGAGCCCGACACCAGCCGTGTAATCGGCTACGAGGGGGTGCATACTGCGGGCTCTTTTGGCTTGCTGGCCTCTTACCACGCCATCGGCGGCAAGAAGGGCCCCTGGAGGTATTATGCCTACTACCAGCGCCGGTCGTCGAACGGGTATCGGGAGGGCGCTCGCAGCGAGTCGGAGGGGCAGTTTGCCGCCATCACCTACCAGCCCTCCGCCACTTTCAGTGCCAAGGCTGAGCTGGGGCGCTCCACTTATCTGTACCGGATTCCTGGTCCGCTCACCGACTCGATGTTTCTGGCCGACCTGCGCCAGGCTACCCGCACGCGCAACTACTTTAACCCCGACATATACGTGCCCTCGCTGGAAATCAACTGGCAACCGGCCCCCAACACCCGGCTGCGCTTACTGTCGTCGGCCATACTGGGCGAGCGCAACAGCATACAGTTTGTGGGCTTTGCCAATGTGCCCGACGCCATTGACCCCACTACCGGGCTCTATCAAAACCGCCAGGTAGACATCGACCGTTTCAACAGCTACACCACCGAGTTGCGCCTGACTCAGACCTATCATCTGGGCCGGGTGAACAATGTATTGGCCGCCGGCGTGCAATACATTAAGAACAATCTGCACCGCCGCCAGTTGGGCAAAGGCAGCAGGGGTAGCGATTTCGACCTCCGTATAGAAGGCGACTGGGGGCGCAACCTCCGCTACCGCACCAGCAACATCGCTTTTTTTGTTGAAAACCTCATCCAGGTTAACAAGCGGCTGTCTTTTACTCCGGGCATCCGCATAGAGCAGGGCGCCACCGATATGACCGGCTCCATAGCCTACCGCGAGCCCGAAACGCTGCCCAATACCATAGCGCACCGCTTTCCGCTGCTGGGTTTGCAGGGTCAATACCGCATTGACGGGCAAAACCGCATTTATGGCGGCTTTTCGCAGGCTTACCGCCCCGTTATCTTCGCTGATCTCATACCCGCTACGGCCCTGGAGCGCACCGATGAAAACCTGAAGGATGCCCGCGGCTATAACATAGAGGCCGGCGTCAGCGGCCGTATCAAATCTTGGCTTGCTTACGATTTGAGCTACTTCCTGCTGCAATACGACAACCGCATTGGCACGCAGGCGCTTACTGACAATGGCGAGAGCTACATCTTCAAAACCAATGTAGGCGCCAGCCGTACCCAGGGGGTAGAATTTTATGCAGAGGCAACCGCTTTAGACAACGGGGTGTCAAGACTGTCGGTCTTTACGGCTACGGCTTATATGAATGCCGCCTACCTCAAAGGCAGTCTCATTGTGAATGGCAGTAATACCGACATCAGCGGTAATCGCGTGGAGTCGGTACCCGAATGGACCAGCCGCAACGGCGTCCAATACCAGTATAAAAACATGGGGGTGAGCGTGCAATACAGCTATGTGGGCGAAAGCTTCGCCGATCCGCTGAATACCGTGGCCCCTTCGGCCAACGGCGCCCGCGGCTTAGTGCCCGACTATCAGCTTTGGGATGTGTTCCTCACCTGGCGTGCTACCGCCGGCCTCACGCTTAAATTAGGAGCCAACAACCTGACCGACGAGCAGTACTTCACCAAGCGCCCTACCGGCTACCCTGGCGCCGGCGTATGGAGCTCTGACGGTCGCTCTATTATAGGCACGGTGGTGGTGCGGTTGTAAAGGCGGTACTCTGCGCAAATCAGGTAAACATTGCGAAAAGCGAAGCGGCTAAGTAAAGCGCGCTTCGCTTTTTGTTTTGCTATTGATGCTCATTGCGTTTCTTCCTGTCGCCTTACACTTGGGCAAATTATTTGGCCGTGCCAATTATATTTTGTATCTTGCTGGTTATAAGCCATTTCCTGTATTGAATACGACCAATGGCAGCCCCGGAATTTCCAGGTGACAGCAGCCCGTTTGATCCAAATATCGCCATTATGGAACGTATATGCCCAAGCTTTGTGTCTGCGTTTTATTCGCTGTTTATGGCTCCCGTTCTATTGCTGTGTCTTGCAGGAACCATACACGGCCAGGCCGCCGCAGATAGCGTTTACACCCAACATTTCCGCCGCTCGGGCGAAGGCTGGAACGCCGGTGACGCCACCCTCTCCGTAGCCCTGCCGGACGGCCGAACCATTTGGCTGTTCGGCGACAGCCACTTCAACCAGACCATTGGCTCCGACAACCTCATGCCCTGCCTGTTCCAGTTGCGCAACTGCATGGTAGTACAGTCGGCGGGCGATTCCCCGACGTTTACCACCCACTACGACGCGGCTCAAGCCGGCGTCAGGCGCACTACCTTCAAGTACGGCGCCGACAACCAGGTCAATGACTTCATGTGGCCCGCTCATGGCTTTTTCCACAACGATACCGTTTACCTGTTTTTCCAGCGCTGGAAAGATGAGGCGCCCGCCCAGGCCGGGCTCGACTTCAATGGCAACATGGTGGCCCGGCTCAGCTACCCTGAACTGGCTTTGCTGGGCGTAGACAGCCTGCCCTTTCCGCTGCGCTACAAGCTGGGCAAAGCGGTCTTCCCCTCAGCCGATGGCTGGTTGTATGCCTATCACGCCCGCACGGATACCGTGGGCAACCTACAGGGCGAGAGGCCCTGCCTTAGCCGAAGCCCCCTGAATGCGCTCTTCCAAAGTTGGGAGCACCGCAGCGCAGATGGCTGGACGACAGACGTCAGCCAACTGGCGGCCCTGACTTCCTATTTTGTATCGTCTTCCTTCAGCGTCTTTCCACACGAAGGAAAGTACTACCTGCTCACCCAGCAGTTGTTTGGCCTCATCTGCGGCAACGGGCGGGAAATATACCTGGCTGAGGGCGATGACCCCTGGGGCAGTTTTGCCCTGCGCAAACTCATCTACACCATTGAAGACCAGTTTCAGGGCGTCTATTTGGCCACTTATAACGCCCAGGCTCATCCGGGTCGCATCAACGAACAAGGATTGCTGGTTTCTTACAACGTCAACGATTCCAACTCGCCCACCTGCCCGGCCCAATGCGCAAGCGCCAACTTCCGGGATGCCGACACCCTACCGGCCCAAATTTGTGCGGGTTCCCCTCGCTGATCTGCGCGTAGGGCAAATGCTGGAACAGGCCGACGTTTTTCTGCTGGCCGGGCAAAGCAATGCCGTAGGCCAGGGCGACGCCCAGCAATCGGACAATCCCGCGCCTGAAACCGCTTTCCAGCTAAATGCCCAACAAGCCATTCTTTATCCGCTAAAAGACTCGGCGGGGTACAACGCCCCTCTATTTGGTTTTCAGCGCGCCAACACGGGCAGCTTAGGGCCTGCCTTTGGCAAGGCCTATGCCGAGAGTTGCGGGCGCATCCCCATTTTGGTATCCACGGCCGCGGCCAACAGCAGTTGCCATCCTGACGTCAATCCTGGCCTCAACTGGTCGGCTTCCGGCCAATTGTACAACCGCAGCAGGCTAAGGCTGGGCGCGGCCCTCAGCGCCCTGCGACGAACCCGCCCGACGGGCGTCATCTGGTTGCAAGGCGAGTCGGATGGCGGCGGCATCCGCAACGGCCTCATCACCGCCGCTAACTATCAGGCAGCGCTGGCCGACCTCATCAGCCGGTTCAGGGCCGACTGGGGGCCTGACCTACCTTTCTACATCGTTCAAACCGGCGCCAACACCGACTTCCCCGACGATGCCGGCTATGAGGCCGTGCGAGCGGCTCAGACCGCCGTCGCCGAGGCCGATGAACACACTTATATGGTTTACGACAGCACCCGGCACTTCCCCGCGCTGGGCCTCATGGCCGATGCCGTACACTACAATCAGCAGGGGCTAAACCGCATGGGCATAAGTATAGCGCCCGTCGTATGCGCTACCCTCACCGATGCCGACGGCGATGGCGCCAATGCCTATGACGACTGCAACGACCAAGACCCCCTGCAATACCCCGACCAAACCTGGTATGCCGACGCGGACGACGACGGCTACAGCTCCGGGGCCACGCTGACGCAATGCCTGCGGCCCGCGGGTTATAAAATAGCTGCCGAGCTGGCGGCATCTACCGAAGATTGTAATGATGAAAACCCCGCTATCTACCCCTGCGCCCCCGAAATTTTCAACAACGGCATAGATGAAGACTGCGATGGCAGCGACAACCCCGGCCCCGATGCCTGCGCCAACTGGGTGCAGGAGCGCCTGCTGCTGAACCAGCCAGATTCCCTGCACTGCCAATTGACCCTCGAAGGCCGGCTGGAGGCGCTTTGCCCCGATGCCATACTGGCGGCAGCCCAATTGCAATGGCGGGTGTGTACGCCCAACGTTATGCAGTTTGCCGAAGGCCTCATACAAGATTTAACCCTCGGCCCGGGGATGAGCCTGCCTTTTTCTACTACTTCCCCGCTTCTCCAGGAGGGCGGGTGT
>CAYOTJ010000242.1:0-5934 GCA_964406855.1 uncultured Saprospiraceae bacterium | reverse complement strand
ACCTCTGGGGCTTTATGGCCATAGTAGCGCTCACCTCGCTGGCGCCCCTGCCTGAACCTGTCGTCGGCACCGGCAAACTCATCGGCAAAGCCCTGCTCACCTTAGCTATGGCTGCCATAGGTTTAAAAATCAGCCTCAGCACACTTTTCCGCACCGGCCGGGTGGCCTTGGGCTTTGGCGTGCTGTTGTTTGTGTTGCAGGTGGCGGTGTTTGTAGGGGTGCTGTGGGTGGCTTCTTTGAAATGGTAAAGGTTTTCGGTCGACGAAAAAGGACTGTACAACTTGCTGGGGACGTAGCGGCATACCTGCCTTTGTGTTCAGTCGGGTGAAACCGCCTTAAGTGGGCGGGTCATCACTGGCGAAGCCCTGGCCAACTGCCCTGTTATGCCGGACCAAGGGGTGAAGCGGTATGCCCCTGACCCCAAGGAAGGGGCATAATAGCGGAACACCTGGCGCCGCGCAAGGTGATAAAAGGAGTAGATGATATGCGGCGGGGCCCCAAATAAAATAAACCGCAACCTCATTACATGGCCGGAGGATGGTAACGCCCCTGCCTAAGCGGAGCCCTAAACGTGCGCAGCGCCCCTAAACGCTTGCGCAGCAAGCCCCTAAACAGTGGCAACGCCGCCCTAAACCCGCGAGCTTAACTTCCAAACGCCCACCTCAAAAACACGCCCATCACCTTGCCCCAGGTACCCGGTTCGTGGCGGCCGCCATCCACTTCCACATAGGTTAGGTCGATGCCTTTGCGATAGCCGTGGGTTTCGAGTTGTCGGATGAGGTCGAGGGTGTCGTCTATGGCGTCGATGACGCCATTGTTGTTTCGATCGGAGGTTTCGTCTTCCGTGCCGGCCTGGAACCAGAAGCGCAGATGCGGATGCACGTCGTGGGCGGCGGCTACCTGATGATGGGCGATGCGGTCGGCGTCGGGGTCTTGTGGGTTAAAGGGGCGTGCGCGCCACCATAGCGAGCCGGAGAAGACCCCTACTCCGCCAAAAATACGGGGGTTGCGCCATACTAAATCGAAGGCAGAGAGCCCCCCCAAACTGAAGCCGGCAAAATAGAGCTCATGCGGATGCACGGAGATGGGGTAGTGGGCGTATAGCCAGGGTAGCAACTCGTTTAATATGAAGCGTTCGTAGGCGCCGGCGAGGTCTCCGCGACCTTTGTAATCAGGGTGTGCAACAACGCCATATTCCCTCATGCGCTGTTCGTTGGCATGGATGCCTACGGCCAGTAGCGGGCGAAGGGCGCCTTCGGCATAGCGCATTTCGAGTGTTTCCCGGAAGCCCATGCGCTCCAAATCCTGGCCGTCGTTGAGCAAAAGCAAAGCGATGGGGTCGTTGCCCGGCGAGAGAGGGGGCGGGTAAATATCAATGATTACGGAGCGCCCGAGGTTAGCGCTATCGAGCTGGATTTTTTCCACGTTTATCTGCACCGAAGGCCTGCGGGCAGGTAGCCAATGGCTAAACAAGCTACGGAGCGAGAATTGTCTTCCTTTGGGAGACATACGCATGTAAGTTGGTACGGGGCGAAGGTAGGAACTATTAAGCGGGCATTCCCTGTTCTAAAGGAATGAATTTACCCATTAATCTTTTTACCTTTGCGCGCCTTGCCGCTTGAAAAAGCGTATAGCGGGGAAAGCAAAAAACCAATCAAGATGCAATCGAAACTGACTCTGTACAACAGCATTTCCCGGGAAAAGGAAGATTTTAAGTCATTGGTTGAGGGTTATGTAGGGATATACGTTTGCGGCCCTACTGTTTATAACGACGTCCACTTAGGCAACTGCCGCACTTTTGTCAGCTTCGACGTTATCTATCGTTATTTTTTGCACTTAGGTTACCGGGTGCGCTATGTGCGCAACATAACCGATGTAGGCCACCTCACCGACGATGGAGAAGATCGTATGGCAAAGGGCGCTCGTGTGGCCCAGTTGGAACCTATGGAGGTAGCGCAGAAGTATACAGTGGGCTTTCACGACATTATGCGCATCTTCAATACGCTGCCGCCGAGTATAGAGCCTCGGGCTACGGGGCATATCCCCGAACAAATTGAAATGGTACAGGCTATTCTCGACCGGGGTTATGCCTATGAGCGCAATGGCTCGGTGTATTTTAATACCATTAAATTTGCCCGGGAGAAGTCTGGTTTGTATGGCAAGCTGTCGGGGCGCGTGCTTGATGATCTTATTTCCGAGAGTCGCAGCAACCTCAAGAATCAGGATGAAAAAGACCATCCTTCTGATTTTGCCATCTGGATGAAGGGGCGCCCTGAAGATATTATGGTATGGAAAAGCCCTTGGTCGGTGGGCTTTCCGGGTTGGCACCTTGAATGCTCTGCTATGAGCACCAAATACTTAGGCGAAGAATTTGACATACATGGCGGGGGTAACGACCTCAAGTTTCCGCACCATGAAAATGAAATTGCCCAGAATGTAGGTTCGTGCAGCCATGCCGGCGCCCGCTACTGGCTACATACGAATATGTTGTTGTTGAATGGCAAAAAAATGTCAAAAAGCGACGGCAATACCATCTCGCCTGCGCAACTGTTTACCGGCGACAGCCCTCATGTGAGTAAGGGCTACAGCCCTATGACGGTTAAGTTTTTTATGTTGCAGGCCCACTATGGAAGTCCGCTCGATCTCACCGATGAAGCTTTGCAGGCTGCTGAGAAGGGCTATCGTCGCTACATGGAGGGCTACAAAACCCTGCAAGGCCTCACTGCCGACCCACGGGCCCAGGCTGGAGAACTCGATGCGGAGCTCAATGAGCTTATTAGCCAGGTTTATATCGAGATGAATGACGATTTTAATACGCCTAAGGCGTTGGCCCGGCTTTTTGAGCTTGTTACCCGTATCAATAGCCTTAAAGGTGGTCAATTGGCGTTGAGCGAAGTGAGCGCGGCTACTTTTGATCGCCTCAAAGCGGTTTTCAAGAGTTTTACGGAGGATATCTTCGGCCTGCTGGATGAAAGCGCTGCCGGCGGCGGGCAAGCGGATGTACTGGATGGGGTTATGCAGGTACTCATCGACCTCAGACAACAAGCCCGTGCCAACAAAGACTGGGCCATGTCGGACCAAATCCGCGACGCGCTCAAGGAAACGGGAGTAGCGCTGAAAGACGGCAAAGAGGGCGCCACCTGGGCCCTTGAATCGTAATTCCAAACAACGACGCAGGCTATGTCTATTACCATTCATCGGAATATAGAGCTGGAGGGCGCTTCGGGGCAACCCGTGCTGCTGGATTTATATCACCCGGCACACGAAACGCAGTTGCCCACGGTTGTTTTTGTACACGGCTTTAAAGGGTTCAAGGATTGGGGCGGCTGGGAGTTGGTGGCCCAGCATTTTGCTCATGCAGGCTTTGCATTTATTAAGTTCAACCTGTCGCATAATGGCGTTACCTGCCATAACCTAACTTACCATACCGATTTGGAAGCCTTTGGCCACAACAGCTACACCAAAGAGCTTACCGATATCGACAGTGTGCTGAACTGGGTGTGTCGGGGTATCGAAAGTTTGCCGGCGGAGATATGCGACCCCGAACGCATTGCCCTCATCGGCCATAGCCGGGGTGGCGGCATTAGCATTATCAAAGCCTTTCACGATAAGCGAATAAAGGCCCTTATAACCTGGGCAGCAGTAAGCGAACTGGATTACGCCTGGAAGGCGCCGGGGTTCATAGACGAGTGGAGGAAAGAGGGGGTCTACTACGCGCTCAATCATCGGACGGAGCAGCGACTGCCGTTGTACTATCCCTTTTTCCAGGACTTTATTGCCCATGAGTCAGCTTATGATACGAGCATTGCGATGCAGGAAATGGACATTCCGGTACTCATTCTTCATGGCACCGCCGATGCCTCAATCCACCACGATGCTGCTCACAGGCTGCATGGCTGGCGGCCTTCTGCTGAAATGAAACTGATTCCCGGCGCTGATCACAGCTTTGGAATGTCGCACCCATACACTCAGCCGGTATTGCCTGCGCATACCATCGATTTGCTTACGTTTACGCTCAATTTTTTGAAACGGATTTTTCCTGAAGGTTAAGGTCTCTTATGGCCATGGCCTTGCCTATCCAGGGGAACCCCATCCAGGCGCTGATTACGGGTTTCCCCGTAGCTGCTTTGATGCCTTCAGAAGCTAAGTAGAGGCCAGGCGCAAGGTCTTTTGCGGGCTGCCGGGGGTCGTCGCCGGCATAGTTGTTTTGCTGTACCAGTATCCAGCCATCAGGCTGCTCCAGCAGCCAGTCTGCTACCCATTCAAAATATTGGCCATCTGTTTCCCAGATTATCGGTATCCGGGTTTTGAGGGCGCCGTTGCCCAGTTGGCGCAGCCATAGGCGCCAGGCTGCGGATCGGCTCAGCAAGGCTGCGGGATCGAGACATGCAGGAGGGCGTTCGCCGGCAATGCGGGCATAGCGCTCTAAGGTGCGCCTCGCTTTGGCCTGGCGGTCAGTATCTGATTCGACCGGGTTGTCGGCAATTAGCCATTGTGACAACAAGTCGGTCCAGCGCGACAAATCGACACCTGTCGGGCGCTCTAATGGCGGCGCTAAGGTATGAACCTGACTAAGCGCGAGTGACAGCCCTGCCTGTACAAGGCGTTGGGCGGCATCTATGAAGAAGGGTGGATAGGGGAGCCCGCCTACTCTGGACGGCAGAAATTGGGTTGGAAGTTCGTCGTCAGCGTTGTGGCGGACGGCAAAATCGCGGGGGTAAAAAAAGGTGCGGGTATTTTTATTGAGAAAGCGCCCTTCCCAGTGCCAGGGCGATTCATGGGTGTGGGGGTCGAGGGTAGGGATGTTTTCATCACCCCGATTCCACACCCGGTTAATCCACTTGACGGTTACTTCGCGAGTTGGGAAAATGAGGTAATCCCGGGCACGGGTGAGGCCTACATACATCAGGCGGGCCTCTTCTGCCAGCGCTTGTATTCTTTTTTCATTTTGCCAGGCACTGCCGTCCATTCTATCTGTCAGGGGCGTTCCGCCTTGCTGGTCGGCATAAGGATTCACCCAATAGCGGATCCAGCGGCCTGCCAATACGCGACTCAGGTCAACGGCTTCTCCATCAGCTACCAGATCGAGGCCCCATAGATCGGCGCGCAGGTTTTGTTCGAGATTGTGCGCCACTACTGCGGGCCATTCGAGGCCTTTACTTTTGTGATAAGTGAGCACATTAACGGCTAAGGGGTCTTCGCTGGCGCCTTGCATGTCTTCTCCTCGGGCTGCTAATTGACCCAGCCACAGCAGAAATCCACCCAGCGACGCTGCCGTATGCAAATTGTTGCAATTCTCTTCGTACTGGATGGCCAACTTACGCAATTGGTCGATGTTGCTAAGGCGTTGTTCTGCCTGGCCCCAGGCTACGATGATGCGGCGCAGGTCGAGTTCTTCGAGTACTAAATTTAGAATTTCCGCGCTGGATAGCTGGCCGCACCGGCTGCGAAGGGCGTTAAGCTGGCTGATAAAAGGCTCATCGGCTGCCCATCGCTCGCTGGGAAAACGCCCTTGGTCGGCAGTTCTATCTAAGTAGTCAAGCCGCTCGTCGACAATGCCGGCCAGCGGCTTTTGGCCGGCTAATAGTTGTATTTCGGCATTGGCGAGGGAATCCTCCTCATTGAGTAAGAATTTGAGACAGGCCAAAGCAAGACAAGCTTCAGCGGTGGCTAATAGTTGGGCGCGGGCCAGCGCTGCCCGCAGTCCGGCACGATGCAGCGCGGCAGCCATGATTTCGCAGTCGCTGTTGGTTCGGCAGAGGATGGCTACATCGCCGGGCCTGGCGGGCCGCAATGGGCTTTTATCCCGGGGCGCCACGAGAGGGCCGCCCTCTAACCACTCCCGCAGGCTATGGGCTATGCAGTCTTCCATCCAAGGTCGGGCAGGCGGGCGTTTGTTGTCGCCTTCGGGTACAAAATGCCAGTGGATAAGGG
>CAYOTJ010000241.1:0-5953 GCA_964406855.1 uncultured Saprospiraceae bacterium | reverse complement strand
GACCCCCAGTTGGATGCGCGTAATAAATTCGGCGTCGGCTTCGAAGGTTTTGCCTTTGGCGGCAGTGATGCGCACATCCGGGTTGAAGGTGTTGTACATGCCCAGAAACAGGTCTTCAAAGCCATTGAATACCGATAGCACCAGGATGAGGGCGGCTGTGCCTACCGATACGCCAAAGACCGCAATGCCGGTGATGATGTTGATGGCATTGGTCGATTTTTTCGCAAATAAGTAGCGGCGCGCCACGCGCAAAGACACATTCATGCCCGCAAAGATAGTAAAAGTCGTCGCCTTTTTCCGCAATCATTAAACCCGCTTACCTTTGCACGGTCAAAGGGGTAAACGCCGATATTTGGAAACGCTAAACCGCAGTATGACGGACGAGCACATTCTGGCGATGCTGGCCGACGAAGGCCAACGGGAGCGGGGGTTTCGCTGCTTGGCGGAGCGTTATCAGGATCGGTTGTATGCCCACATCCGTCGACTGGTACTCGACGCCGACGACGCTTTCGACGTACTGCAAAACGCCCTCGTAAAAGTATGGCGTAATGTGGATCGGTTTCGGGGGCAGAGCAGGCTGTACACCTGGCTGTACCGCATAGCTACCAATGAAGCGCTGAGCTTCCTGGAACAGCAGCGCCGCCGGCAGGCGGCGCCGCTGGACGAAACCGCCCTGGCGGCGCGGCTGACGGCCGACCCCGAGTTTGAGGGCGACGCCCTACAGGCGCAATTGCTGACGGCTCTGGCTCAACTGCCGGAAAAACAGCGACTGGTGTTCAACCTCCGTTACTTCGACGAGATGAATTACCAGGACATGTCGGACGTATTGGAAACTTCGGTGGGGGCTCTCAAGGCCAGCTACCACCATGCCGTAAAAAAGATAGAACGTTATTTGACCGAACATACCGACCTATGAAAACGAATGGCGAACGCGAACGCATTCGCGAAGAATTAGCTGAACAGGCGCCGCAATTGGCCCGGCTGCAAGGCCGGGGCGACGGCTTCCGCACACCCTCAGCCCGCCTCAGCGGGCTGGCCGGTGAAGTGGTGAAGCAAGCGGCCGGGACTGCGCCGCCCATCCGGTTGCGCACAGTCGGGCGGCGCCCGCTGTACAGGCGGCTGGCCGCCGCAGCGGCCATAGCGCTGCTGCTGGCTGCGGGCTGGTATCAGTATGACCAACTGACAACGCCGGCGCCCAGCCTTAACTTAGCCGCTGTAAGTGACGAAGATCTCGCCGCCTACGTCTACAACAACATCGAGGACTTCGATCTGGCGCTGCTGCTGGAAAGCGGCCTTGTAGACGAAGAAAAGGCGCCGCTGCTGCCCAGCGACAACGCCGCCCCGGAAGAAGACGAGGCCCTGGAACAATACCTGCGCGACGCCCAGGAAGAACTCGACCTGGAAGGGCTGGACGCCGAGTCGCTGAACGAGCTGTTTTAATAACCTACAGTACTTAATCTTAATGAAATTTGCCATGATGAGACGGTGGCTTTCACTCAGCATAGCCGCCTTAGCGGCAGTAACCGCCCTCGGGCAGGTGACAACCGACGACTTCGACCTGCCCTTGGAAAACGCCCGCATACGGGCACAGCGGGTAGCTTACATCACCGAACGACTGAGCCTCACGCCCCAGGAGTCGGAGCGCTTTTGGCCGCTTTACAACGAAATGGAAGAAGAAAAAAGCCGCATCCTGCTGCGCTATGATACCGGCCGACCCAGCGACCGCATGACCGACGCAGAGGCAGAGCGCCTGATCGACAATACCTTTCGCCGCGATGAGGAACTGCTCAACCTACGCCGCCGCTATTACGAGCGCTTCCGGCAGGTGATCCCGGCACGGAAAATAGCTTTGTTCCCCCGGGCCGAGCGCGAGTTCAAACGCGAACTGCTCGAAGAACTGCGCCGCAGGCGCGAGCAGCAGGGCGGCGGCATGCCGCCCCGTAGAGGCTAAAAGCTAAAGATCGGGCAACAGCTTCAGTATAATCTGTTTGAGCTTAGGCTCGGCGGCCTGTACGGCTGAGATGACATCCTGTAGCGAAGTTTCCCGAATTTCCGTCAGCGGATAACATTTGTTCGACACCACCGACACCACCAGCAACGGGAGCTCCATGTGGCGGGCCACCAGCACTTCCGGCACAGTAGACATACCCACTAAGTCGCCGCCGATGGTGTGCAGAAACTGATACTCTGCGGGCGTTTCTAAATTGGGGCCTTGCAGGGCTACATACACGCCTTCGTGCGCCCGGATGCCGAGTTGTTTAGCGATGGCTAAAGCGCCGGCGTTGAGCGCACGGTCATAAGCGTGCAGCATATCCGGGAATCGGGGGCCCAGCCGTTCGTCGTTGGGGCCGCGCAGCGGATTGTCGGCCTGCAGGTTGACGTGGTCGCGCAGGAAAACAATGTCGCCCATGTCAATGGCCGCATTGGTACTGCCCGCCGCATTGGAAATGACTAAGCGGCGAATGCCCAGGAATCGAAGCACCCGCACCGGAAAGGTCAGTTGCTGCATGCTGTACCCCTCGTAGTAGTGAAAACGGCCAGCCATAGCCACTACGGGCACGCCGCCTAAGCGGCCAAAGATGAGCCGCCCCTTATGGCTTTCAACGGTAGATACGGGAAAGTGAGGAATGTCGCCGTAGGCGATGCTGAATACTTCTTCGATGTCGTCGGCTAAGCCGCTGAGGCCCGTGCCCAAAATAAAGCCAACCTGCGGTTGGAAATCGGTGCGCTCCCTGAGAAAGCGCACCGATTCTTGTATCCTGTCGTACAAACCGGCTGCATGTTCCATCATAATGGTTATTGCGGGGTTAAGCCGGCTTGTTCTCGTCGCGAAGGGCGCGACGTAAAATCTTGCCGACATTCGTTTTGGGCAGCTCGTCGCGGAACTCTACCACTTTGGGCACTTTGTAGCCGGTGAGGTTGGCGCGGCAGTGGTTGATGACGTCGTCGGCGGTAAGAGCCCGGTCTTTGCGCACAACAAATACCTTGACCACCTCGCCCGATTTATCGTCGGGGATGCCAATGGCCGCTACTTCCAACACTTTAGGATGAGTGGCTACTACTTCTTCAATCTCGTTGGGATACACGTTGAAGCCCGATACGAGAATCATATCCTTCTTGCGGTCGACAATAGAGAAGAAGCCCTCCTCCGACATGGTTCCGATGTCGCCGGTGCACAACCATCCGTCCTGTATGGTTTGGGCGGTAGCGTCGGGGCGGTTGTAGTAGCCCTTCATCACCTGAGGGCCTTTCACCTGTATTTCGCCTACGCCGCCGACGCCCAGCACATTGCCTTGCTCGTCCACGATGCGCACATCGGTAGAGGGCAGCGGCAGGCCTATGGTACCCAGCCGGCCGGTATTATCGAGTGGGTTGACACTTACTACCGGGCTCGACTCGGTCATGCCGAAGCCCTCGGCCAAATGGCAGCCGGTGGTTTGCAGCCAGCGTTCGGCCACGGGCCGCTGCACAGCCATGCCGCCGCCTACGGTCACTTTGAGCCGACTGAAGTCCAACCCGGTAAACTCGCCGTTGTTGAGCAACCCGTTGAACAGCGTGTTCACCCCGGTGGTGATGCTTATCGGGTAATTTTTAATGGTACCTATTATGCAACCCAGATCGCGGGCATTGGTGATGAGCACATTCAACGCTCCAAAGCTCAGCAAAGCCAGCCCGTTGACGGTAAAGGCAAAGATGTGGTACATGGGCAGGGGGCAAAGCGCTACCTCGCTGCGCTCTTTGAGGTAGGGCGTCATCCAGGCTTTGATCTGAAGCATATTGCTCACGATGTTGCGGTTGGTGAGCATGGCCCCCTTCGATACCCCGGTGGTACCACCCGTATACTGGAGCATGATGACGTCGTCGGCAGAAGCATTGAAGGCAGGCAGCGTGAATTTGCGACCTTCCCGCAAGGCGTCGAGGAAAGTGACGGTATTGGGAATCTGGTAGGCAGGCACCATTTTGCGGATGCGGCGCACCACAAAATTCACAACTAAGCTCTTCGGGAAACCCAACATCTCGCCTATGCTGGCCACAATAACCGTTTTGATCTGGGTTTGGCCCATAATCTTTTGGAGGTTGGCCGCAAAGTTCTCGGCAATGACGATGGCTTTCACCCCGGAGTCGTCAAACTGGTGCTCCATCTCCCGGGGCGTATACAGCGGGTTGGTATTCACTACTACTAAGCCCGCCCGCAAAGCTCCGAATAACGCAATGGGATATTGCAACAGATTGGGCATCATGATGGCGATTTTATCGCCAGGTTGAAGGCCCCGCGCATGCAGGTAGGCGCCAAAGTGCCGCGACATCTGCTCTATCTCCGCAAAGGTCAGCGACTTGCCCATGCAGGCAAAGGCCGGCGCATTGCCGTACTTTTGTAGTGTTTCTTCCAACAGTTGAACTACAGTGGCGTAGGCCTCTGAATTGATGTTGGCCGGCACGCCGCTGGGGTAGTGCTTAAGCCAGGGTCGCTGTTCGCTCATGGTGGTGGCAATAAACTGGTTTGGTAATGGCCGGATTCCGGCCGGTAAAACTACATAAATTCTGGTGGTATACTAACGACAAAACCTATATTACCCAACAAAATTTGGACGCTCTGGTTCTTTGTTGACAACATTTGCCAACAGTATCTTACCTTTGGGCAATTAAATTGTGATATTCAGGCATGAATTTTAACATTCCATCTCCCGAGGCGGTATCGGCTCTCCTCCGCCGGCGACGCGCCGTCTTTCCACCCGTATACACAGATGAAGCGATTGACCGCAGCATCATCGAAACCATACTCGAAGACGCCAACTGGGCGCCTACCCACCGGCTCACCGAGCCCTGGCGGTTTCAGGTGTTCCGGGGTGCGGCCCGCACGCGCGTAGCCGACTATCTGGCCGATTACTACCAAGCCAATACGCCTGAGGCCGACTTCTCGGAGGTGCGCCGGCAAAAAATGCGCTTCAATCCGCTGCACTCCGATACCATCATCGCCATTTGTATGCAGCGCGACGCAGAAGCCCGCATACCCGAGTGGGAAGAAATTGCAGCCGTAGCCTGCGCCGTGCAAAACATGTGGCTTAGCTGCGCCGCTCATAGCTTGGGCTGCTACTGGAGCACCCCCCCGGCAGCCTTAGCCGCCAATGCCTTTTTAGGGCTGGGCGAAGGCGAGCGCTGCCTGGGCTTTTTCTACATTGGGCGCTATGCCGGCCCCGCCCCGGAGGGCAAGCGCCGGCCCATTGCCGAAAAAACCATCTGGCACGAAGAATAAGCGCGCAGGCGGGGCAATTGACATTGCATTTGGCGTAATCCCCGAATTTGATTTAACTTTGGGCCGCCCCAAATGACCCGCTCCGCCGGCTAAGCGCCTGGCTTCGCCGGAAGCGTTGCCAACGAATAAAAAATTCAGCCCTCGCCTTGCTAATGAGGCCGGGGCCAATGATTGTGATTTTCTATTTTTTCACCGCCGTCAGCGTGCATAATTTATTCATTGGCAGCGCTGGCGCAAAAGCGAAAAACCACGCATTATGGGTCAAACAATTACTTTTGCTATTCCGGTGTTTGGCGTGCTGGCCTTGGTATACATGGCCTGGCGTTCAGCCTGGGTAGGCAAACAGGACGTGGGCAATGAGCGCATGGCCGGCATTGCCAAGAGCATCGCCGAAGGCGCCATGGCCTTCCTGAAGGCTGAGTACCGCATTCTGGCCATCTTCGTTGTAGCCGTAGCCGCCCTGCTGGCGCTGTCGGCCAACCCCGAAACTTCTTCCTGGATGGTTGCCCTGTCTTTCGTTGTGGGCGCCATCTGCTCGGCTTTAGCCGGCTTCTTTGGTATGCGGGTGGCCACCAAGGCCAACGTGCGCACCACCAACGCCGCTCGTGAAAGCTTGGGCAAAGCCCTGGAAATTGCCTTTGCCGGCGGCTCGGTAATGGGCTTGGGCGTGGTAGGCTTGGGCCTGCTGGGCTTGGGCTC
>CAYOTJ010000240.1:0-6023 GCA_964406855.1 uncultured Saprospiraceae bacterium | reverse complement strand
GCCCGTTTCGTTTTCCCGTTTTTATGTGCAAGCCGAAATACGCCTCTTTTTGGCGCTGCTGCGATTGCGTTTTGGCGACTACTGGTCGGCCTTCAACGACATCAACCAGGCTCATCGGCTGTTGCTGCGCAACCAGGAGTTGTTTCCCACCTTTTCAGGCAACCTCAAAGACTTAGGCATATTACATGCCGCCGTAGGCACCGTACCCGACGAATACCGATGGGCCCTTCAGATCATCAGCAGCCTCGACGGTACGGTGGCCCAGGGCAAGCAGGAGATAGAGCGCCTGTTGGCCCAAACCCGCAACACCGACTACCTCTACCGGCAGGAGGCGCAGGTACTATACACTTTTCTGCTATTGCACCTCGACAACCGGCCCGAGGCAGCGTGGCAGGCGCTACAGGGCGCAGGCCTTGACCCCGCCGCTAATCCGCTTCATTGTTTTGTGATGGCCAATGTAGCCATGCGCACAGGCCGCAATGATCAGGCTTTGCATTGGCTCGACCGACAGCCCACAGGCGGCGAATTTATGGCAATTCCTTTTATGACTTATATGCACGGCCTGGTGAAGCTCCGCCGGCTTGAGCCTGGCGCCAAAACTTATTTCGAGTCGTTTGTGCGCAATCACAGGGGCCGCCACTTCATCAAGGAGGCTTATCAAAAGTTGAGCTGGGCGGAGTTGCTGGCCGGTAATCCGGCGGGTTATCAGCGGTATATGCAATTGGTAAAAAGCAGGGGGCACGACAGCGCCGGCGGCGATAAAAATGCCCTGCGCGAAGCGAATGAAGGCCAGCCGCCCCACCTTGAGTTGCTCAAAGCCCGCCTCCTCTTTGACGGCAGCTACTTCGACCGGGCTGCCGCCATATTAGATGTCATAAGCCCCGACGAGTTGGCCCCTGTGCAGAAGCTCGAATACAAATACCGCCGCGGCCGGGTGGCTCAGGGACAAAAGCGCTATGAGGAAGCCTTGCGCTGGTTTGACGAGGTGATGGCCATCGGGAGCGATAACCCGGCCTCCTTTGCCTGCAACTCGGCGCTTCAGGCGGGCCTCATTCAGGAGCAACGCGGCTTGCGCGAAGCGGCTCGGCGCTACTACCGGGCCTGTCTGCGCATAAGCCCCTACGACCATGCTACCGCCTTGCACCAGCAGGCCAAAGCGGGACTGTCGAGGCTGCGATAAGCCCATATTTGCACTATCTTTGGCCCAATGGAAACTGCGGCCGCCTTTTTGCTTCCCTTTTTTATACTGGTCACTTTAGTGCAGGTAGCCTGGTGGAGGCAATTTGGGCGGGCCTTCCGGCAGTTGGCTCAATCGGCAAAAAACGAATCCTCTCCCCCTCCGCCGACCTCCCTCATCATCTGCGCCCGCAATGAAGCCGAAAACCTCAAGCGCCATTTGCCGCTTTTTCTGGCCCAAAACCACCCCAAATTTGAAGTTGTGGTAGTAAATGATCATTCTGATGATAAAAGTTTGGACATTCTCTTGGATATTCAAAAAAAGCACTATAACTTAGCGCTCGTTAATTTGAGTGACCCGGTAAAGACGGGTAAAAAAGTAGCTTTGAGTGCGGGCGTGGAGGCTGCCCGCTTTGAAAATTTGGTTTTTTCGGACGCTGACTGTTATCCTGCTTCGCCAAACTGGCTCAGTCAAATGTCCGCTCTGCTGGTCGATCCCCATTCTTTGGCGCTCGGCTACGGAGGTTATCAGCAACGAGCCGGCTGGCTCAATCGCTGGCAACGCTTTGAGACCATCTACACGGCCATTCAGTATTTTTCCTTTGCTGTTTTCGGAATACCCTACATGGGCGTAGGGCGCAATTTAGCTTACCGCAAGTCTTTATTCCTGCGGGTGGGCGGATTGCGAGGGCACATGCACCTGTTGTCGGGAGACGATGATCTCTTTGTCAATCAGGCGGCGAGCGCCCCCATCACTACTTTTACGATAGCGCCGGCGGCCTTTACCTGGTCGATTCCGGCGGCAAGTTTGAGAGGCTACTACCGACAAAAACAACGGCACCTGAGCGCGGGTCGCCATTACCGTCCGGAGCACCAGTGGTTACTGGGATCTCTCTCCATCAGCCACTTAGCTCATTATGGGCTGGGCGCGACGGTAGGCTGGCTGCAACCGCAATGGTGGCCGTTCCTGACAGGCATGTTCCTGGCGCGAATGGCGGTAGTTTTTCGGGTAGGACGAGATGCGAGCAGGCTACTAAAAGCCCCCGATCTCGTTGGATGGTTTGCTCTTCTCGACCTCTTCCTACTGATTTACTATTTGCTACTAGCGCCGGCATTATTCACCGGTAGCAGAGTAGTTAAACAATGGAAGTAGCAGTACGTATTCCGATGACCAAAAAAGGCCAGGATGATTTTTCCCTGGTCGAACAGGCTAAAAAAGGTTGCCAGCAGTCGTTTGCCCGGCTGATGGAGCGCCACCAACCGGCCGTGTTCCACCTCATGCTGCGCATGGCTAAAGACCGCGAAGATGCCAACGACCTGACCCTCGAAGCTTTTGGCAAGGCCTTTACCCGCTTGGGCAGCTATGCCCCCAGCTATGCTTTCAGCACCTGGCTATACAAAATTGCCGTCAACAACTGCATTGATTTTGTGCGCCGCAAGCGGCTGCAACTGCTATCCATCGACAATGCCATTGACGCCGGCGAGGGCGAGCAGGATTTCCGCGAAACCCTGCGCACCGACCACCTCGACCCCGAACAGTTTATCATTCGCAAGCAGCGCATAGAACTCATGCGCCGCTGCATGGATCAACTGACCGACAAATACCGGCAGATGCTGGAAATGCGCTATGACTTAGACTTATCGTATGAAGAAATAGCCACCGAGCTCAACGTGCCTTTAGGCACGGTAAAAGCGCAGCTCTTTCGGGCGAAGGAGCTGTTGGGCGAGCTGTTGCTGGATCGGGGCTGCGGCGCGTATGTAGAAGCGCCCCTGCGTCGGCGGGCGGGCTGAATGCGTGGCGGAAAGTGCCGGAACCGGCGGCGCTTTCCGCCGCTCAGTCGTCCATGCCCGGAAAAAAGCTGTCTTTGAGGTGCTCCAATTGGTAAGCGCCGTCTTCGTCTAAGATGATGGAGATGACGTCGAATCGGAGCTCCCAGTCGTGGCCGGTTTCTTCCATATACGCTGCCGCTCCTGCTGCCAGCAATTCGGCCTGCCGGGGGGAAATGAAAGTCTCGGGGCGGCCAAAATCCTCTGAACTGCGCGTTTTTACTTCCACAAAGACCAATACGTCGTCTTCCTTGGCGATAATATCTATTTCGGCGCGGCCTTTGCGCCAGTTCTGTTCCAGTATGGCGTAGCCCTGCGCCTGTAAGTGTTCGCGGGCAATCCTCTCGCCTTCCCTGCCTGTGTCGTGTGCCGAACCCAAAAGAGTAGGATTGAATGAAACCATAGCTCCCGGGCCAGCGTTGGGCCGGGATAATACAAAGCTAAACAATTACCGCCAAATGTGCTATACCGGAGGGGAGGTCGGCCGCAAAAAATGTTTGCGGCCCGGGTCGCTGCGGAGCCGCGTGAGGGGGTGCAGCGGTATGCCGACCCCAAGGAGGCATAATAGCGGAACACCCGACCCCGCGCGTCGGGCAGTTGCTAAAGCGCCCTGAGGCGCGGGCGGGGGCTTGCGCGCGGGGGCACGCCCCAAAAAAAAGACCATAAAGCCAGATCAAATGTCCTTTGCCTGATCGGCAAAATACTGATAATAGGGCAAGTCGGCCGGGCCTCCAGGCCCCCATTGCAAAGGCAGTTGATGGAGAAGGCGGTAATAATCTTCCAGCAGATCGGCTTGCTGCTCGGCATTAAAATCGGTGAGCAGAGCGCCACGCAGAGCTTCCTGCCGCACCTTCCAGGGGCCGCCGTAGTTGTAGCCTTCACGGCTGCGTTGGGCGCGAAGTGCGCGGGGAATGTAGGCGGCGCCCCAGCGCTGGTATTGCCAGACGTGGGCCGCCTCGTGTACCAGCAGCGGCAGCGGCATGGGGCCCCAACTGTTGATGGTAAAGAAGCTGACGTAGCAAATGCGCAGTTGGGGAGGCCCGATCCAGGCCCGCTCGTCGATGCGGATGCGGTCGTAGCGCAGGGCTTGGCCATAAACCTGCTCCAGGGCCTGCCGCTCGGCGGCTGAGAGCGGGCGGGTGCGCCATTTGAGCAGGCCGGCGGCAGTTTCGTAAAGCTCGGCCAGCGCCAGCACATCGGCCAGGAGCCAGGCGGTATCGGTCCACCAGGCTAAGCGATAGGGGCAAAAGGCCCATAGTTGCCGCCCGAGGCGCCGCAATCGCACGGGCAGACCTGCGACGGCTTCGCGCATGCGCAACCATAGTATGGGAACGGCCAACTTGCGGGCTACCAATGCAGGCATAGCAGAAAAATAAATGCAGGGCAAAAGTAGTATAGATAACCTGAAAAATTATAAAAACAAAGCTACCAACAAAATAGCTTTACAATTGTATGTAATTGTAAAGCTATTACAATGAATACAGTCTTAACCGAATCGAGCCAGGATTCACACACCCAACTGGCTGTACCCGTACCTGTAACCGTAACCTATGGCGATGGCATTGGCCCGGAGATTATGTCGGCTGTGCTATCGATATTGGAAGCCGCCGGCGCCGCTATAGCTCCTGAAATGGTAGATGTAGGCGAGAAGGTGTACCTCAGCGGCAACACCTCTGGGATACCCGAGGAGGCATGGGAGTCGTTGCGCCGCACCCGGTTGTTGCTGAAAGCGCCGATCACCACGCCCCAGGGCTCGGGCTACAAGAGCCTGAATGTAACCCTGCGCAAAGTGTTGGGGCTGTATGCGAATGTGCGCCCCAATGTGGCTTTTTCGCCCTACATCCCCAGCAGCCATCCGGCTATGAACGTGGTGATCATCCGGGAAAATGAAGAGGACTTGTACGCCGGCATCGAGCACCGGCAAACCGACGAGGTGTATCAATGCCTGAAGTTGGTATCGAGGCCGGGTTCGGAGAAGATCATACGTTATGCCTTTGAATATGCCCGTCAGCATGGCCGCCGCAAGGTAACCTGCATGAGTAAAGACAACATCATGAAGGCTACCGACGGCCTCTTCCACAAGCTCTTCCGGGAAATTGGCGCCGAGTATCCTGAGATTGAGCAGGAGCACATGATCATCGATATAGGCGCTGCCCGCTTAGCCGAGCGGCCCGAGCGCTTTGACGTAGTGGTGACCCTCAACTTGTACGGCGACATCATCTCCGACATTGCCGCCGAGGTGAGCGGATCGGTGGGCTTAGCGGGTTCGGCAAATATAGGCGACGACTTCGCGATGTTTGAGGCCATACACGGCTCGGCGCCCGATATTGCGGGCCGCGATATAGCTAACCCCTCGGGGCTGCTTCATGCCGCGCTGATGATGCTGGCCCATGTTGGGCAGGGTAGCGTGGCTGAGCGCATTCACAATGCGTGGCTGCGCGCCATCGAAGACGGCATACATACGGCCGATGTGTTTAATGACGGCGCCAGCACAGCCCGGGTGGGCACTCGCGCTTTTGCGGAGGCCGTTATTGGGCGGCTGGGGCAAAAGCCGCTGTATCTGCCGGCGGTGCAGTATCCGGCCCAGGGCAAACGCATAGTGGTGAAGCCTTCGCCTACCCGCGTTGCCGACAAACAATTGGTAGGGGTGGACGTATTTTTGCACTGGCGCCCCCGGGATGCGGAAGAGCTCGGCCAACTGTTGCGCGAGTTCCGCACCGAAACGATGGAGCTCACGCTTATCACCAACCGGGGCGTGAAGGTATGGCCCAATGGGCATCCGGCTACGTTCTGTACCGATCACTGGCGCTGTCGCTTTAAATCGGCTGAGTATAAAGCTACCGACTATGGGGCGGTGCTGAGCTTGCTGTCGAGATTGCATCAGCGGGGGTTTGAGATCATTAAGACGGAGAACCTTTATACTTTTGACGGAGAGGCGGGATTTACGCTGGGGCAGGGGCAGTAAGTTTAGGGCTCGCTGGCGCGAGCGTTTAGGGGCGCTACGCGCGTTTAGGGCGGCG
>CAYOTJ010000239.1:0-6072 GCA_964406855.1 uncultured Saprospiraceae bacterium | reverse complement strand
CCTCGCTTTTGAAATGCGATACAAAATTGGCTACTATAGATAATCAAAAACCGCTTTTAGAAACTAAGACTATTATTACATTATACTATTTTCTCTTGCTCTTTTCTTAATTCAATTTGCACAATAAAAACAAATAAGTTATCTTTGCCAAAGCATTGGCGTCAGATGTCCTTTTTTTGTGATTTTGGGCTGTTTGTCGGTAAAAACGGGCATTAATCGAAAAAAAAGGCAGACCTAAAGCAACCCCGGCTACTTTTGTTTCGTCGCTTGAGTCAGTTTATCATCGACTCAGGAGGCTATGTTTAATAGAAAATCACCCGACATGAAATCTTTCCTTACTGCTTTGGCGCTGCTTGCCGGCGCATGGGCTGCTACACTATCCGCCCAAAATGCCGCGAGTTTGCGCGGCTTGGTTCACGAACCCAACGGCCAGCCGGCTGTATTTGCCAACGTTATTTTGCATGCGGCTGCCGACTCGGCCATGATCAAGGCGGAGTACACGAATGAGGCCGGGGCTTATGCCATGCTGGGCCTGCCTGCGGGCCAATACTGGATAGAGGTGAGCTATGTGGGGCTGCCCACTTTTTACTCGGCTACCTTTGCCCTGGCCGAGGGCGAAAACAAGGAGTGGCCGCTCGTAACCCTAAGCCAGGCGCCCGCCGAGTTGGCGCAGGTAACCGTTACGGCCCGCAAGCCCATAGTGGAGGTGCGGCCCGACATGACGGTCTTCAACGTAGACGCGGCTGTGAACGCTACGGGCAATACGGCCTTAGAGATGCTGCGCAAGGCCCCCGGCGTAATAGTCGACAACAACGACAACATCATGTTGCTGGGTAAAAACGGCGTGCGCATCTACATCGACGGCAAGCCTTCGCCCCTGAGCATGTCTGACCTGGCCGACTTTCTGCGCAACATTCAGGCTTCCGAAATTGAGGCTGTGGAGATCATCACCAGCCCGAGCGCCCGCTACGAGGCTGAGGGCAATGCCGGCATCATCAACATCAGGATGAAGAAAAACCGGAGCTTAGGCACCAACGGCAACCTCGATCTGGGCTACAATGTGGGCATACACTCCAATTACAACGGTTCGGTAGGCCTCAATCACCGCAACAAAAAGGTGAATGTCTTTGGCAAGTACAGCCATGCCGAGGGGCACAACTACAACTTCCAGGATTTTATCCGCATCCAGAGCGACACTTACTTTGACCAAAACGCCCGTCAGCGCTGGGGCTACAACAACCACAACTTCAGGGCCGGGGCCGACTTTTTCCTTTCTCCCAAGCATACGCTTGGGGTGTTGGTGAGCGGCTTCCTCAGCGACAACGAAAGTGTGGGCAACAGCCTTACCTACATCAGCAACAACACGACGGGCGCCAACTTGCTGGTACTCAAAGCCCGCTCGGAGTTTGCCAACTCCGATGAGAACTACAACGCCAACGTCAACTATCGCTTTGACGGCGGCGACGGCAAAATTCTGAACATTGACGCCGACTACGCCCGCTTCCGCAACACCAGCGTGTCCTATCAGCCCAATACCTACTACGACCCCACTGAGACGACGGTGCTGGACACCCGCATTTTTGGCAACGACGCCCCCACCGACATTGACCTGATGTCGTTAAAGATCGACCATGAGCGCCCGTTGTTGGGCGGCCAGCTCTCTACGGGCGCCAAGGTGTCGTATGTGGTCACCGACAACGTTTTCGACTTCTACAATTATGTGGATGGGACGCCCATTCTCGACCCCATGCGCAGCAATCAGTTTGAGTATACCGAAAATGTGAACGCCCTTTATGCGCAGTACCAGCGCCAGCTCAATGAAAAGACGAGCGTACAGGCGGGCCTGCGCCTTGAGCATACCCACTCGCTGGGCGAGCTCACCAGTATGCAGGCTACCGACAACGACCGCGTGGAGCGCGACTACCTCAACCTCTTCCCTTCGGGCGGCATCAGCTACATGCTGAACCCCAAAAACAGCTTCCGCCTGGGCTACAGCTACCGCATCGACCGGCCTCGCTACGAGAACCTGAATCCTTTTGAATTTAAGCTCGACGAGCTCACTTTCCAGAAGGGCAACCCCTTCCTGCGCCCGCAGTACACCCATAGCGCCGAGCTGACCCACACCTTCAACTACCGCTATAACACCACCCTGTCTTACAGCTTCATCAACGACCTGATGGCAGAGATTACCGATACCCTGTCGGGCAAGCGCGCCTTTATCGGGCAGCGCAACGTAGCCACCCAGCGGGTACTGAGCCTCAACCTCAGCGCGCCTTTCTCCTTAGCGGAGTGGTGGAATGTATTTGCCAACGCCACGGTGTACAACACCAAGAACGAGGGCAAATTTGAGGAAGGTAAGGTTGTAGATATCCAGCGCACCACTTTTGCGGCGTATATGCAGCATACCTTCACCCTGCCCAAGGGCGTGACCTTTGAAGTATCGGGCTTCTACAATTCGCCCTCGATCTGGGGCGGCAACTTCGCCTCTAAGGAGATGTGGAGCGTAGACGCCGGCCTGAGCGCCAAAATACTCAAAGGCCGCGGCCGACTGAAAGTGTCGGTCTCCGACATCTTCATCACCCAGCGCTGGCGGGGCGTCAACCAGTTTGGCGACCTATACATGGACGCCAGCGGCGGCTGGGAGAGCCGTCAGTTGCGCACCAGCTTCTCCTACAACTTCGGCAATCAGGAGGTAAAAGAAGCCCGCCGCCGCCAAACGGGGCTTGAAGACGAGAAGAACCGCGCAGGCGGGAGTAACTAGTCAATTGATTAATTTAAGACTGTGGCCGGGCCGCCTCCTGCAAAGGGGGCGGCCTTGTTGTTTCTGGTTCTCGGGGAGCTTACAAATACCGCTTGGTCAGCCAGCGCCTTACCACCAGGATGGCTAAAGCCCGTGTTGAAAATTTTCTTACCCAAAGGGCGTACAAAATATTGGCTATATACTCAAAAAACAACGACCAGGCAGGGCCGTTGAGCGGGTGCATTTCCGTCCAGCCCCTTATGTCGAGCGAGCGGGGCACAGGCAGCAAGGTAAACAAAAGCCACAAAAAAACGCTCCGCATGCGACAAAATGCCAACATGCGGAGCGTTCCCCTACCCGGCTAAACCAGTTTATTCTTTAGTTGCGCGAAGCCAGTCGCTCCAGATCGATGATGTCGTGGATGATCATCATAGCCTCGCGGATGTACACGTCTTTGCCCGTGGTGTCTACGAAGTCCTTGTTACGGGCCTTCTTCGACTCGTCGCCTTCAAAGGCGGCGAGGTCTGCGGGCAGGTTGTAAACGCCGGGGTTGACCACGGCATCGAACATATTTTCAAACTGCTTGGCTTCAGCCTCAATACCGGCTTGGAGGGCCTTGTATTCGTTAAGAGCAACGGGATACTTCGAGAAGTCGTTCTGGCGCTCAAATCGGCGGGCGTTGGCATCGATCTGCTGGAAGATGGCGCTGTTGTGCTGGCGCTCCTGGCTGCGGCGCTTCACCTCTGTAAGGTGATCGAGGCGCAGCACGCTCTGGTTGTAAGAAACGGGCTTGATCTCCGTCCATGACAGGGCGTGGTTTTCTTCCTTCTCGCCCGAGGTGATGTAGTGGTAGCTGTCGGGCAGCACGATATCGGGTGTCACGCCACGCAATTGCGTGGAGCCGCCATTGATGCGGTAAAATTTCTGAGTGGTGAGTTTAACCTCGCCCAGCGGGCGCACATCGGTAAAGGCTGGCGACACCACCCGATCGAGGTCGATGAAGCGCTGAACCGTGCCTTTGCCAAAGGTAGAGTTGCTGCCCACAATCACAGCCCGGCCATAGTCTTGCAGGGCTGCTGCTAAAATTTCGCTGGCGCTGGCGCTGTAGTTATTTACCAGCACCACTACGGGGCCGTCGTATTGCACGCGGGGGTCGGTATCCGAAAGCACCTCGGCATCCTGATTGCGTCCTTTAACCTGCACGATGGGGCCGCGCTCGATGAAATATCCCGACATCTTAACCACATCGCGGAGGCTGCCGCCGCCGTTGTTGCGCAGGTCGAGGATGATACCGTCAACGCCGGCCGTTTTGAGTTTCTCTAACTCAGCGGCTACGTCTTCGGCGCAGTTGCGGCCGTCCTGGTTTTCAAAGTCGGCATAAAAGCTGGGCAGTGAAATGTAACCGATGCGCTCGCCATCATTGGCTCCGTCAAGGATCAGCGACTTAGCGAAGCGCTCGTCGAAGATGACCACATCGCGGATGATGGAGATGACCTTCACGGTGCCGTCGCCTTTTTTGATGGTAAGGCGTACTTCAGTGCCTTTGGGGCCGCGCACCAACTGCACCACATCGTCGATGAGCATACCTTTGATGTCTACGGGTTCTTCATCGCCCTGAGCCACCTTCAGCAGCACGTCGTTTTCTTCGAGTTCTTTGCCTTTCCAGGCGGGGCCGCCCACTACTACTTCACTTACTTTGGTGTAGTCGCCCTCCGTCATTAGTCGGGCGCCGATGCCTTCGAGGCGACCGCTGAAGCGGATGTCGAAGTTTTCCTTATCGATGGGTTTGAAGTAGTTGGTGTGGGGGTCGTATATGCCGGTTACGGCATTGATGTACTGGCTGAGCCGCTCGTCGCGCTTGAGTTTGAAGAGGCGATCATACCAGCGGTCGAACATTTCGAGCACTTTGGTGCGGGCGTCATTTTCGAGCTGCTCGGGCGTCTTTTTTTCCGCGTTGGCGTCGGTCGATTTTTCCTGCTCCTGGGTAGCTTCCACATAGCGGGTGAGGGCCTCGTATTTGAGGTAGCGGCGCCAGTAGTCGCGCAGTTCGGCATCATTGGCCGCCCATTGGCGCTTTTCGCCGTCGAGTTCCACCTCTTCTTTGGCATTGAAGTCGAAGGGCTGGGCCAGGATTTCGCGGTAGAAGCCCTGCGTTTTTTTCAGGCCTGCGTCAAGCAGTTCCTGGCTGAGGTTGAAGAAGGTAAAGTCGCCGGCCAATGCCTGATCGTCGAGCTTATTGCGGTAAGCGTTGAGCCGGTCGATCTCCGCTTTTGTAAAGAGGCGTTTGGCGCCGTCGATATTCTGGAGGTAGAGATCGAAGACTTTTTGAGAGAAATCGTCGTCGATGGTTTGTGGGCTGTAGTGATAGCGCTCAAGGCCCCGGAGCACTGTTTGCATAAGCACCATCTCTTTCTGGCTTGGGTCGGTTTGGGGCCAGAAAGCGGCCAGCATAACGCCGGCAAAAATCGAAAAGACAATCGGACCACGTAGTAGCTTCATATTATTTGCGTATTTGAATGGCAGGCTGCCCCGCCAAATGGTCAAACGATAACCTAAAGAAAAGACAAAAAATTGCTCGTCATCCGGTGAATTCAATGAATTGACCTTCTTTTGACGCGAACGGCGGCCAAACGTCATTAAAATTATTGGCCGCAGTTCATTTTGGGCAAACAAATTAAGGTTGCTAAAAGTTAGCTGACCAAGGATTATGCCAAAAAAAATGACGCCTGCCTTACGCATTGCTTTCCGGGCGGCTAAAACCCGCCAAAACTCCTACCTTAGCGTCCAAACGGCGTTTTTATGGCAGCCCTCCAGGCTTATTTTGATGCGGTATTGGTAGAAGCGGGTTGCGACGAAGCCGGGCGCGGCTGCCTTGCCGGGCCGGTTACGGCGGCGGCCGTCATACTGCCCAAAGACGTTGCCCATCCCCTGCTCAACGATTCCAAGCAGCTCTCCGAAGCCCAGCGCTACGAGGCCCGCGCCATCGTGCAGGAGCTGGCCATAGCCTGGGCCGTCGCCCATGTGGAAGTAGAGGAAATCGACCGCATCAACATCCTGCAAGCCTCTTTTTTGGCCATGCACCGGGCGCTTGACCAGCTCGCCCGGCGCCCCGAGTTGCTGCTCATCGACGGCAACCGTTTCCGGGCCTACGGCAGCATTCCGCACCATTGTATCATCAAAGGCGACGGCAAATTTGCGTCCATAGCGGCAGCCTCCATTTTAGCCAAGACCGCCCGCGACGACCACATGGCGGCCCTCCACCGACGGTTTCCCCACTACGGCTGGGACCACAACAAGGGCTACCCCACCGAGGCTCACCGCGCTGCCATTGC
>CAYOTJ010000238.1:5704-6116 GCA_964406855.1 uncultured Saprospiraceae bacterium | reverse complement strand
TCGAGCAGGAGCTAAGTCACGCTCAGCAGCAGGTAAAGGGCTAAGAGGAAAAAGCCGTACAAGGAGGCGCCGCGCAGGCCCTTGGGCTTATTGCCGGCCGACTTGGTGAAGAAGCTCACCGTTAGCGGAATCATGGGGAATACGCAGGGGGTGAGCAAAGCCAGCAGTCCGCCCAGAAAGCCCAGGATGAAAATGCGCCAGTTGCTGCTGCCCGTTTCAGCTACTACTGCTTCGGAACTTCCGCACTGCCCTACGGGCTGGGCGGCTTTATCGCGGGAGAGGCCAAAGAGCTCGTTGGCGGGCCCTTCAATGGCAGGCATCAGCCCCGCTTTAATAGCCGTGCCGCCTTCGCCAATGGAAGCGATACGGGCGCCAAAGTCGAAGCTGAACGCAAGGGGCGCCGCCGTGAGGC
>CAYOTJ010000238.1:1730-5694 GCA_964406855.1 uncultured Saprospiraceae bacterium | reverse complement strand
ATGTACGACAGCTCTCCGCCGATGACGGCAGCGGGGTTGTCGAGGGTTATGCGCTGCACAAAGGACACGGGCGACTCCGCAAACTTAATGACCACTACCCCGCCAAAAAGCGGATCGGGGCCTTCTTTTTTCTTGCCGTTTTCCACCACTTCGCCCGAGCGGCGGAAGCCCTCGCCCGTGAATGCAAATACGGTGGGGATGGGGCCGTCAGGACTGGTATGCTGGGAGTAGATCGACCAGCCTTTATCCATGGCTGCCGTAAAGACAAGGTCATACTCGTTGGGTTTGGCTGTGGGGCGGGCTGCTACAGACCATTTGACGGGATCGAGCAGGCCGCCGATCTGCGCGCCTTTATCGGGCTCGGCGCCAGAGAACCCCTCGCCGCCGCCTTGCGTAGGCGTTGGTTCGGCGGCAGGCGCAGCGCCCTCCACAGGAGCGGCTGTGGGCGTAAGCGAGAAGCTAAACTCAACCTCGGTAGGCGGCAGGCATTGTTCGTCGTCGCAGGTCATAAACTCCAGATAGCCCGTAACGGGCTTGCCGGCATCGGTTACTTTGACGCGCTGGGTGAAGGTCACCGGGCTTTGGTAAAACTTGATCACCACCACGCCCCCAAACAGGGGGTCGGGGCCTTCTTTTTTCTTACCGATTTCTTTCACCGCCCCAATGCGGGTGTAGTGGGGGCCGTCGGTAAAGACAAAGCTGGTGGGCACGGGGCCGCCATCGCCGGTAAACTGAGAGTAGATCGACCACTTGGGCTCCATACGGGCCGTGAAGACGAGGTCATATTCATTGGGCCCTACCTGTTTGCTGGAGAACGACCATTTTACGGGGTCCAGAATCTGTGCAACGCCGGCGGATGGCGTCAACAGGAACAAAGACGCTGCCACCGCCAGAATACGCAGCAGGCGAGAGCCATTGAGGCCGGAGTGCTGATTTTTTTTACGCATACCTTATATGATAATGACCTTCAAAAACAAACGCCAAAATTAATGTAGGCGATACTGAACCCGCTGTGATGCGCATCACAGGGCAGGCGAAGATAAGAACCTCCTGCCCTGCGCCGGCCGCATTAACCAAACCTTAACGGTTTTTGTCGGGGCGCCTACTTAGGGCCTGTTCAAACTTCCATCAATTGGCTGTGAATAGACTCGCTCAATCATGAGGAGCCTCTTACACCGCCGCAGGCGCGTGGTTGAGCAGGCTCTCAAACAGCAAACGCCCGTCGGCATTGCCTAATATGTCTTCGGCAGCCCGCTCGGGATGCGGCATCATGCCCATCACGTTGCCGGCGCGATTACAGATACCGGCGATGTTATCGAGAGCGCCGTTGGGGTTGGCGTCTTCCGTCACGTCGCCTTCGGGCGTGCAGTAGCGGAAGATGATCTGCTGATTGGCCTGAAGCTCGCGCAGGGTAGCTTCGTCGGCATGGTAGCGCCCCTCGGCATGGGCAATGGGAATCTTGAGCGCCTGCCGGGGGTCGAGACCCGAGGTCAGGTAAGACTGTGTATTACCGGGCAGCAGGTGCACGTTTTTGCAGATAAACTGCTGATTGGCATTGCGCAGCAATGCCCCTGGCAGCAGCCCTGCCTCGCACAGTATCTGGAAGCCGTTGCAGATGCCCCAAACGAGGCCGCCGTTATTGGCAAACTCGATTACCGATTGCATGATGGGGGAAAAGCGCGCAATGGCGCCGCAGCGAAGATAGTCGCCATAAGAAAAGCCGCCGGGCAGCACCACGCAGTCGCCTGCGCCCAAGCCGCCCAGATCGTGGTCTTTGTGCCAGAGCTTAACTACGTCTTGCCCCATCACTTCGCCCAACACATGCACCATGTCGTCGTCACAGTTGGACCCCGGAAAAACTACAACGCCAAATTTCATAAAGCGGTACTTTAGCTTGTGTGTGTTGCCCCCACCTGCGCCGCCGCAGGGTCGGCGCAAACGATAAAAGCGTGGCAAAAGTACGGTTTATTCTTGGAAATGGAAAGCCTCACAACAACCGACAATGCGTCAGAAAACTGCCAACTTGACGCCAAATTTGACAACTTGGCGTCTACTTCAACCGACACCGCACAAAGTCGATCAACTCCTGATGCTGCTGCAAAATTTGTATGGCTGCTTCGTGCATCTGGTCGATATAAGCCATTAACACCTGGTTTTCGCGGGTGGGTTCGGCTATGCTGCCTGCCTTAAACTGGTAACAGTGGTGCATATTGTGCACAAACTGTTCGATCTTTTTAGCCTGTTCGCCAAAGCTCGCCAATACTTCCCGATCGGCATCGGATATTTGAGCATAGCGGTCGCTGGAGTCTTGTAAAACCTCTTCACAACTGAGGTCCTGCTCGGTGAGATCGGCAATAGAAATGGAAAAAAATTTGCTGATTCTGAGCAGGTTGCAAATTTTTGGCTCAGCAGAGCCCGCTTCGTAGAAGGCGATGTTCCCACGGTTGAGCCCAACGCGATCGGCCAGATCTTGCTGACTCATATCCAAGCGCTGACGCAATACGCGCAGGTTATTGGCTAAGTAGTTTAGCGTGGAAGATTGGCTCGATTTGTGCTGATCGTACTCGTACAGGTTCATCATGGGCATCCGTTGCTGTTCCATCTATATACACCCTAAGCGCCATTTGGTTGAGCAGTGTTAAAAATTTTAACAATCCATTTGGGCTTTCAGCTCGTATTTAAACTTAGTACAGCACCCGATAGCTAAGATTCGGGAATGATTTTTGCGATAATTGTGTCAACATGAAAAAATTATTTGCATCCTATGGAAATGGTGCTTAATTTTGTCAACGATAATTACAGGAAGCAAAATTCACCCGACATGATATACGCCATTCAGAGTCAAACCTACGATCAACTTGATCGGATCAGCCACTCGCTCAAAGCGTTTTCGCTGAAGTTGACCGGCAATACAGACGACGCGGAGGATTTGTATCAAGATACGGCCCTTCGCATCATCACCAATGCCGATAAGTACAATCCGGGCACTAACTTCAAGGCCTGGGCGGTTACCATTATGCGGAACATCTTCATCAACAACTACCGCAAAAAAGTACGCCGCAACCTCATCATCGACCAAACGCCTAATAACTACTACCTCAACTCCGGCGAGTCGGTCATCGAAAACGACGGCGAAGAGCGCGTAGCTTATAAGGAGTTGGTAGCTATGGTCGATTCGTTGCCCGAGGACTTCCGCACCCCGTTTATGATGGCCTTCCAAGGCTATAAATACGACGAGATTGCCGAGCAACTCGGCTCGCCCTTAGGCACCATCAAGAGCCGTATCTTCTTTGCCCGCAAGAAATTGCAGAAAATGTACGAAGAGGACGCCCGCATCCGCGTGGAACGGGCATAAGATGCCGCAACGGCAGCTAAAAAAGGGCAGGGCGCAAGCTCTGCCCTTTTTATTTAGGCATATCTTTGTGCCCAACAACCCATCGCAATCATGTCTGAACTTCAGGCTCAAGACGAAACCATTCTCTCCGCATTAGCCGACCAGCTATCCGAACAAGGCTACGCCTGTTGGGACGCCTTCCTTCAACCTGCCGAAACCGACGCCCTGCGCGCCTTAGTCGATCAGCGCTTCGACCAGGGCAGCTTCAAAGCCGCCGGCGTTGGGCAGGGGCTCGACTACCAGCGCAATGACGCCGTGCGCAGCGACCACATCCTCTGGCTCGACCACCACGACGAACTCAGCCCCTTTGCTTTCTTCTTCAACCGGCTGCATACCCTCATCGACTACCTCAACCAGACCTGCTACCTCGGCATCCGCGACCTCGAAATGCACTTAGCCGTTTACCCTCAGGGCGCCTTCTACAAGCGCCACCTCGACGTATTCCGACACGACAGCGGCCGCGTGCTATCGGTCATCTGCTACCTCAACGACAACTGGACCGAGGCCGACGGCGGCCAGCTCCGCATTTACCTGCCGCCGCAGGCCGAAAACCAGACCGAAACCCACGTC
>CAYOTJ010000238.1:0-1720 GCA_964406855.1 uncultured Saprospiraceae bacterium | reverse complement strand
ACCCACGTCGACCTCCTGCCCACGGGCGGCCGGTTGGTGTTTTTCCTCAGCGATCAGCTCGAACACGAAGTGCTGCCCGCCCGCCGCAACCGCTACAGCATCACCGGCTGGATGAAAAAAACAACCCTGCTTTAGCGAAGTCTTTCATCCGGCGGCAGCATACCAGACAAAGTTTACAATTCTTTAAAGTGCAAGACCGGATTTTATACCCAACTTTGTAGTTGTAAATTCTGGCAATATGTCCACTTCCATCTCCTGCGAGGTGAAACTTCTGGCACGCACGATACTTCCGGGGGCCTTCGAAGCTCACAACCACTGGTATCCAAAAGCCCTCAACGCCACCATCCATCCTATGGTGAGCTACTTCCTCAACCTTAGCCAAGAGCGCATCATACAGCGCTACTGCCACCTGCACCCCACCGTTGAGGCCGCCGAGCTACGCGCCTGGCTCAACTACCCATGCCAGCACTTCCTTTGGGCCGGCGCCGACCTCCTCAACGTGACCTCCGCCGGCGGCCGCCGCCAGATGATGGTCATCGAAAACAACTCCTGCCCCTCCGGCCAAAAGTCGATGCCCCTGCTCGACGATCATCAGGAACAGGGCAGCTACCGCCGCCTCGTAGAGCGCACCTTCCTACCCTACCTCCAGAGCCGCAAGCTGCCCGTAAAAGGCGGCTTAGCCGTCATCTACGACAAAAACCCCATGGAAGCCTCCGGCTACGCCGCCGTCATCGCCGACGTATTCCAGGAGCCCGTCCACTATGTGCCCTTCTACGAACGCGACGCCGACCCCGCCGTGCGCTTCACCCCCGAGGGCGTCATGGAAGTGCGCACCGAGCAGGATACCTGGCTGCCCATGCGCGCCGCCTTCCGCTACCTCACCCAGCGCCCCTGGAACCGGCTGCCGCTGCATACCAAAACCCGCATCCTCAACCCCGTTTCGGCCTGCCTCGCCGGCGGCCGCAATAAGATGATGGCCGCCAAAGCCTACACCGTCTTCAACAACGACCTGGCCGGCTCGGGCCTCAAAGTCAATACCCCCGAAACCATCTGGGATGTGCGCCAGGAAGACGTGCCGCGCTGGGTAGAAGCGCTGGGCGGCCAGGCCGTCGTCAAGGTGCCCTACAGCAATGCCGGGCAGGGGGTGTTCACCATCGTCACGACCGCCGAGCTCGACGCCTTCATGGGGCAGCGCTTTCCCTACGACTGCTTCATCGTCCAAAGCCTCATCGGCAACTACCGCTGGAGCTCTACCAGCGCCAAAGGCCGCTTCTACCACGTAGGCGCTATGCCCAACGCTAAGGGCGAAACCTACGTCGCCGACCTCCGCATGATGGTCAGCTCCACCCCTCAGGGCATCCAGCCCCTGTGCATCTACGCACGCCGCGCACGCCTGCCCCTCCAAGACGAAATAGCCGCCGGCAGCGACTCCTGGGATATGCTCGGCACCAACCTCTCGGTGCGCCGCCCCGACGGCAGTTGGGATACCGACACCGACCGCCTCCAACTCATGGACCGCCGCGACTTCAACAAGCTCGGCATCGGGCTCGACGACCTCATCGAAGCCTACATCCAGACGGTGCTCTCCACCGTCGCCATCGACCGCATGGGCCAGCAGCTCTGCAACCGCCAGGGCAAGTTCAGCCTCCGCCTCTTCCGAGCCCTCAATGAAGACGAAGCCCTGATCCGCGAAATCATGACGCCCTGATAACCAGTGGGA
>CAYOTJ010000237.1:0-6123 GCA_964406855.1 uncultured Saprospiraceae bacterium | reverse complement strand
CCAAGGGATAAAAGGGAGCTCCTGCGACCGGATAGCCCGGCCGCCGCGCCGCCCGGCATTAACTTTTTCATGACAATAACGCATTTCGGGCGGCGCGGCGGTAGCCCCAAAAAAGAAAAATCAGGGGGAAAGAAAGGCGGGCCGGAATGTGCAGGCGAGGCCCTTATTTAGAATCATTTTTAATTAGTGGGTTTTTACAAAAAAAACATATCTTATATATGGTTAAAACACAGTCTTACACTACATTTATTTCCCCAAACTCAACTACATAAAGTATAAATATTGTGGAGCCAACAAACGTAGATAACCCGGAGTACTATCACAAGGTGGTGGACTGCCAGTATGCCTGCCCGGCGCATACGCCGGTGCCGGAATACATCCGGTTGATTGCCGCCGGCAGGTATGCGGATGCCTATATGGTGAACTGGGAGTCGAATGTCTTCCCGGGCATACTGGGTCGCACCTGCGACCGCCCTTGCGAGCCGGCTTGCCGGAGGGGCCGGGTAGAGGAAAAGCCGGTAGCCATTTGCAGGCTGAAGCGGGTGGCGGCCGACTACAAGGGCGATATTTCGGAGCGCATACCTGTGGGGCCTTTCCCGGCCAATGGGAAGAAGGTGGCGCTGATTGGCGGCGGCCCCGCCTCTCTGACGGTGGCCAGAGACCTGGCGCCGCTGGGATACGAGCTGCACTTGTACGACGAGTGGCATAAAGCCGGGGGCATGATGCGCACGCAGATTCCGTCGTTTCGGCTGCCGGAGTCGGTGCTGGATGAAGAGGTGGGATACATCCTGAACATGGGCATTCACACCCACTTCAACCGCTACGTGGCCAGCTTGAAGGAGGAGATATTAGCCAAAGACTACGATGCCGTATTTGTGGGCACGGGAGCGCCCAAGGGCAAGGATTTGGACATTCCCGGCAGGGCGGAAGCCGGCGACCATGTGCATATTGGCGTGGAGTTTCTGGCGAGCGTGGCTTTTGAGCACAAGAAGTCGATTGGAAAAAAAGTGATTGTGCTGGGGGGCGGTAATACCGCTATGGACTGTTGCAGGACGGCCCGCCGGATTGGGGGCGAAAGCGTGAGCGTGGTGGTGCGCAGTCCGTTTAAGGACATGAAGGCCTCGCCCTGGGAGATTGAGGATGCGCAGATGGAGGACATTCCGATACTGAACAATATGCCGCCCAAGTCTTTTGTGGTGGAAAATGGCGCACTCAAGGGGATGTGGTTTGAAAAGGTAGAAGCGAAATACGACGAAAGCGGCCGCAGAACGTTGGCGCCCACCGGCGAGCCGGATGTGTTTATGGAAGCGGACGACGTGATCATCGCCATTGGGCAGGACAATGCTTTTCCGTGGGTAGAGCGGGATTTGGGTATTGCGTTTGGGAAGTGGGATTTGCCGGTGTTGAACAAAACCACTTTGCAATCAACGCTGCCCAAGGTGTTTTTTGGCGGCGATGCGGCTTTTGGGCCGGAGAACGTCATCACGGCGGCAGCGCAGGGGCATCAGGCGGCGACATCGATCCATCTGTTCTGTGAAGGGCTTGACCTCATAGCCGACCGACCGGCGCCCATGACCAACCTATACCGCCAGAAAATGGGGGTTCATGAATGGATGTACGACAATGACGTGGTAAACGACCCGCGCTATGCCGTGCCGCATGAAGATAAAAAGAAGACCCTGCACGACAGGCGGGTGGAGGTGGAGTTGGGGTTCTCGACGAGCAATGCTTTCAAGGAGGCGCAGCGCTGCCTGAACTGCGATGTGATGACTGTTTTTGACTTCAACCTCTGCATTGAGTGCGATGCCTGCATGGATGTTTGCCCTACCGATTGCATCACCTTCACCACCAATGGCGAGGAAGACGATCTTCGGCAGCGGCTGCGGGCGCCCGCGCTGAATACCAGCCAGGATCTGATGGTATCGGAACCGCTAAAAACGCAGCGGGTGATGATCAAAGACGAGGATATGTGCCTGCATTGCGGTTTGTGCGCCGAGCGTTGCCCAACGGCGGCCTGGGATATGCAGAAGTACCTCTACAGCGTAACGAAGGCCTACCAGATGCCTAAATGCTCTTGTTAAGACAAGCAGAAAAATAAAAAAGACGCCCGTGGTAATAGTTAATGATATGGTGGTTCGGTTTGCCAATGTGAACGGCACCGGCTCGGCCAGCGCGAACAACCTTTTTGCGAAGTCCATCTTCAGAATGGGCATTCCGGTGACGCCAAAAAACATCTTTCCCTCCAATATTCAGGGGCTGCCCACCTGGTATGAGGTGCGCATCAACAAGGACGGTTATTTGGGCCGGCGCGAGGGCATAGACCTCTTGGTGGGCGTCAATCCGCAGAGTTTGGAGCAGGATATTGCCTCCGTAAAATCAGGCGGCTATTTTGTTTATGACAGTACGCGCCCGCTGCACCCGCATCTGCTGCGGGAGGACATCCACTTCATCGGTATTCCGATGATGCAACTGAGTATGGATCACTACGAGCTCCCGCGTTTGCAGCAGTTGTTTAAGAACATCATCTACGTTGGCGCTTTAGCCGCGCTGCTGGATATGGAGCTGGAGGTGATCAAGACCATCATCAACGAAGATTTTGCGGATAAGCCCCGGCTGATACCGGACAACTATCTGGCGCTGAACTTAGGGTATAATTACGCTAAGGAACACTTCGACTGCCCGCTCCATTTCCGCTTGCAGCGCTTGGATGCGCTGGGCGATTCCATTATGATGGAAGGCAACGACGCTACGGCTTTAGGGGCCCTGTATGGCGGCGCCAGCGTAATGGCCTGGTATCCGATTACGCCATCGACTTCGGTGGCCAAGGCTTTTGAAACGTACTGCAAAAAATACCGCAAGGATGCGGATGGCCTGCAAAATTATGCTTTTGTGCAGGCCGAGGATGAATTGGCGGCCATAGGCATGGTAGTTGGCGCTTCGTGGAACGGCTCGCGGGCATTTACGGCGACCAGCGGACCGGGCATATCGCTGATGAGCGAGTTTCTGGGGCTGGCTTATTTTGCGGAAATCCCTGCGACCATCGTCAACGTTCAGCGGGGCGGCCCGTCGACGGGTATGCCCACGCGGACGCAGCAGTCGGACATCCTTTCCTCGGTTTACGCCTCTCATGGCGATACGAAGCACATTGCGCTGTTTCCGAGCACGCCAACGGAATGCTTTGAGATGATGGCGGACTGCTTGGACTTGGCCGACCGCTTTCAGACGCCCGTTTTTCTAATGTCTGATCTGGACTTGGGCATGAACGCTCACCTGTGCTCGCCGTTGACCTGGGACGATGCGCGGCGCTACGACAGGGGGAAGGTGCTGCATGAAGCTGATTTTGACAACGATGTCAAGTGGGGGCGTTATCAGGATGTGGATGACGACGGCATTGCGTACAGGACTTATCCGGGCACGCATCCCTCCAAAGGCGCATTTTTCACCCGGGGCAGCTCGAAAGATGAAAACGCCCGGTATACGGAAGACGGCAGGGCTTATGTGCGCAATGTGGACAGGCTGAGCAAAAAATGGGAAACCGCCAAGCGCTATGTGCCCGAACCCCGGATTATCCATTCGGAGGCCGGTACTGACATTGGCATCATCTACTACGGCACCACCCGCTACGCGGCGTTGGAGGCCATGGACATGCTGGCCGGGGAGGGCGCCGCCGTAGACGCCATGCAGATCAGGGCCATTCCGTTTACGGCCGCAGTGGAACAGTTTATCAATGGGCATGGACTGGTGTTTGTCATAGAGCAGAACCGCGACGGGCAAATGCGGAGCGTCATTGCGAATGAGATCGGCCGCACCGACAGCCGGCTCATTTCCATACTGAACTACGACGGCATGCCCATTACTGCCGACGCGATTGTAAAAGGCATTCGGCAACACATGGCCGGCGAGCGGTAATATTTTCAACAAAACGGCATTATAAATGCCTCAATGATAATTCATTATGAGCTACGTTAAACCTAAATTCAGGCATCCCAACTTAGAAAAAAACAGTCTCGGTTATGTTCGGGCTGATTATGAAGGGGCCATATCGACCCTCTGTGCCGGCTGTGGGCACGACTCCATCAGCGGCGCCATTGTGCAGGCTTGTTTTGAGCTGTCGATAGCGCCGCACCGGGTGGCCAAAATGTCGGGCATCGGGTGTTCGTCCAAGACGCCGACTTATTTTCTGAATAACTCTCATGGGTTCAACTCTGTACACGGGCGTATGCCGTCGGTGGCGACGGGCGCTTACATGGCCAATCGCGACCTCATCTACCTGGGCGTTTCCGGCGACGGGGATACGGCGTCCATTGGCATGGGGCAGTTTGTGCATGCGGTACGGCGCAACCTAAACATGGTGTATATTGTGATGAACAATGGCTGCTACGGCCTCACCAAGGGGCAGGACTCGGCAACTACCGACTATGGCTCCATCAGCAAAGCCTCTGGCATAAACGACACGTATCAGGCTATAGACTTGGCCGGGCTGGCGCTGGAGTTGGGCGCAACCTTTGTAGGGCGCAGTTTTTCGGGCGATAAGGCGCAGTTGATTCCGATGATTAAAGCGGCCATATCGCATCCCGGGCTGGCCTTCATCGACTGTATTTCGCCTTGTGTGACCTTCAACAACAACCAGGGCTCGACGAAGTCGTACGACTATGTGCGCGCTCATCAGGAGGCTACCTCTACCATGGATTTTGTGCCTGAAGAGGACGAGATTACCGTTCAATACGAGGAAGGCGCCGATGCTATCATTACCCTGCACGACGGCGCCCTGTTGCATCTGAGCAAGCTGGCCCCCAATTGGGATCCCACCGATCGATACGCTGCGTTACAGCGGCTGGCCACCGCTAAAAAGGAAGGCCGCATTCTTACGGGCCTGCTGTACATTGATCCCAACAGCCGGCAACTGCACGATGTGCTGCATAGCTCCAAACGGCCGCTCAACCAACTGACAGAAGCGGACCTCTGCCCGGGCAGCCGGGCGCTGGAGGAGATCAATGCGGGATTGAGATAGCAGGACAGGCCTTTTCCGTCTTGGGGCGTTATATGTAGCGCTCCAGGCCAAGATTTATAAATCCTGGTCTGGAGCGCTATAACTTAGGCTATGGCTGCGTTTTTTGCCTCACTTTACTGTTGTGATAGCCATAACTAAAGTAGATGACTAAGCCGGCTGCCAACCATACGAAGAATCCCATCCAACTGGAGGCTGGTATTTGAGCCATCATATAAAAGCAGCAGGCCAGGCCCAGCATGGGTATCATGGAGAGGCTGTGCCGGAAGGCCAAAACCGCCAACGCCAGCATGGTGGCGACGAACAGCCACATGGGTATTTTGTGTTTAAAAAGCTTCCAGCCGGATTCAAACTTCAAGCTGTCGTCAATGGGCAACGAGCGTACTGTAGCTTCAAATTGCTGAGGCGACAGGGACTCTAAATACGCGCTCAGGTTGTTGTCGTTGGCGGCTAAGCCGGCGGCGTCGTTTTGGGCTACGAAGCTGCGGGCCGTTTCTATCTGACCGGCATCCAACTGAGCCAGCAGGTCGATGCCTGAGTTTATTTCAGGCGCATTTTTGACCCAGTTGAGGGTAGCTTCCCGATGTTGCACGAGCAGGTAGGCTACTCCTCCCAGCAATAAGAGCGGAAAAATCCACTTGCCGTTGAGGTAGGGCGTGCGGAAGGCGCCTCTGGGCGCGCCGGGCGTAACCTGTAGCTTGAGCACGCCGGCACAAACCAATACAAAAGCAAACAAGGTACCCATGCTGCAAAGGTCGGTGACCCGTGCGCTGGGGATAAACAACATGGGTACAATGACAAATACCGCCGTGATGATGGTGGCAAAATCGGGGGTTTTGTATTTGGGGTGGATGCGTGAAAAGCGCTTGGGCAAAAGCCCGTCGCGGCTCATGGTCATCCAGATGCGGGGCTGGCCCAACTGAAACACCAAAAACACGCCGGCCATAGCTACCACGGCGCTAACTGCGATGATGCCTGCAAACCACGACAAATCAATGACATCAAATACATAGGCTAAGGGGTCGGTGACATTGAGGTTTTTGTAGCTCACCATGCCCGTAAGCACCAAAGAGATGATGATGTAAAGTATGGTACAGATGACGATGGAATAGACC
>CAYOTJ010000236.1:4646-6131 GCA_964406855.1 uncultured Saprospiraceae bacterium | reverse complement strand
TATTTAGGATTCAGCCAGTTGGAAGGAAATGCCAACTTGTCGTTGTTGGTACAGACCGTGGAAGGTTCTGAAAAAAGACCGGAATTGGACGCCCCTGAATTAATATGGTGGTACCTACGCGCCCATAACGACTGGGCAGAAATTCCGATAGATAAAATATTGCTCGACAGCACCAACGGCTTCACCCGCAGCGGTTTAGTGCAGTTGGCCATACCCGAAGACCTGTCGAGCGAAGGCAATACCCTGCTCAACCCCGCCCTGAAGTGGCTGCGGGTAACGGCTATAGAAAACCAGAATCCCGAGCGCCGCACGGCGGCTTTGCCCGACTTGGCCTATCTGCACGCCCAGGTCATCGAAGCTAAGTACGTCAGCGAGGATGGGGCAGCGCACAGCTTCATCGAGTCGGGCCTGCCTGCGGGCAGCATCAGCAAATTAGCCATCAGCCAGTCGGCAGTTAAAAAAGTCGAACAGCCTTTTGCTTCTTTCAATGGCCGCGGGCGGGAGTCGGAAGGCATGGACTTCTACCAGCGTGTGAGCGAGCGGCTGCGCCACCGCGACCGGGCCGTGACGGTCTGGGACTACGAACACCTGTTGCTGGAAGCTTTCCCCACGGTAGCGGCCGCCAAGTGCATCCCCCATACCCAGTATCGGGTGCAGCCCGCTTCAGAGCTGGCCCCCGGCCAGGTGGCGGTGGCGGTGATCCCGGACCTGAATAAGCGGGCGGGCGCGGCCCGCAATCAGCCCCGCTTCCCCAAGGGCGACCTCGACGATATGCGCGATTTTCTACTGGAGCGGGCTACCTTGTTTCTGGGCGCTCCGGCCCCCGAAAAAGAACCCTTCCTGCACGTAACAAATGCCCAATACGAGCCCATAAAAGTAGAAGTAAGGGTGAAGTTCCGACACGGGGCCGACATCGCCTTCTCCAAAATACAATTGGACAAAGACCTCCGACACTTCCTCTCGCCCTGGCTACAGGAAGGCGGCAAGCCGCCGGCTTTTAACGTCGTGTTGCGCCGCAGCGGTCTGATCCGGTTTATGGAAGAGCTCAGCTACGTCGACTATGTGGACGTAGACAGCTTAAAGCTTAATGGAGAAGACGTATTCCAGGAATACCTGAGCCCCGGCGCCGCCCACGGCATCCTGTGCAGCGCGAACGAACACGCAATTTTACATATACCGTAACCCCTTAACCCATTTACCCTCATCTTTCAAACCAGCATCATGCCCGCGTCAAAAGTAATAGCCAAAGCTCGCCCCACCCACCCCAGCCTCAACTTTGAGACGCTGCGCCAGGAGGGTATCCAATATTTAGAAAAAGTAGCCACGGAAGTCTGGACCGACTACAACGCCCACGACCCCGGCATCACCCTGCTGGAACTGTTGTGCTACGCCATCACCGACCTGGGCTACCGCACCCAAATGCTGCCCGTAGCCGACCTGATGGCCGACCCCAACCGGCAGTACAAACCTTGGTTTACGGCCGCC
>CAYOTJ010000236.1:3850-4636 GCA_964406855.1 uncultured Saprospiraceae bacterium | reverse complement strand
GGTGGCGGCCGCAGCCCCGGTGACGGGTATGGACTACCGCAAGCTGTTGATTGATGTGAAGGGGGTGAAGAATGCCTGGATAGCCAGAGGGGAGGGAGAGGTCGAGCTGGGTACAAAAGGGGTTGTTTTTCCTGGTCTGATTAGCGATGACTACGCGATAAGTGATGAAAACAAAGAGGCGCTAAACGACTTTTTGGGGAACCATTGGGATAAAATACCGGGGTTAGAACCGGATATTGATGCCGATGGCAATCCAATAAAGCCTTCGATTGACTGGGATGTATTATTGGAAGAGCTTAAAAGGAAGGCAGATAGCTTGCTTGATTTGCCCGAAATCAGGCCCTATATCAATGCCATTGGGACTAAAGCCAATCTCATTGCTTTGGAAAAATATGAGATGAAAAAGCAGTTAGAAACTGATCCTGATCTTAGACCTACCCATGAAGAAATAGACGAATTATGGACTAATTTACAGAATCCTTACTGGCCAATGCCCGATAATGAGGCAGTCCGGGGGAGGGTGGAGGCATTACAGAGAGCGGGTTTTGGTACAATAGAAGCCATTATCAGAGCGCACGATTACAGCCCTTATGTCCAAATCAACCAGGGCGAAGGAGGGAGCGGCGTGGAAGATGGAGGTGACTCCACTTCTGGCGGCAATGATCCTCAATTTATTATAGAAAGTTTAATCAACTATCTGATTAATGGCCGCGATACGCAACTTCCTCCAGAAGTAAGAGCAGCTTATGACTTATTAAAAGCAGAAGCAGATGACCGAGATGTGAT
>CAYOTJ010000236.1:0-3840 GCA_964406855.1 uncultured Saprospiraceae bacterium | reverse complement strand
ATGTGATTGAGCATATATATCGGCAGCGCTATTTGGCCGTTTTCACTGATAATCACCAATACATTGGCTTAGTTTGGAGCTATTTGAATAGCAGTAACATCTCTATCCCCGCTTCTTTTGAGGAAAAATTCAAAATCGGCGGCCTTTGGCAGGTGAGAAGAGTTGCCCTTCAGCAGTTTTTGACTACTGCTTTCAGTCGTCCTGATAACCTTGAAGAAATTATCGGGCAAACGCTGGATTATTTTGATTCGCCATCAGTAACAGATGATAACATCCGGGCCATCGTCGACTACCTCTTTGGCCCAGCATTTTGCGCGTATGGCTACTGGGGGGTAAGGCCTGGGTTGGACAGTGATGAAGCCAATGATTTACAACTCCCCCTCTCCGGCCTCTACGAAGTCCTCCTCGACCTCGACGAAGACATCGACACCGGCATCCCCAACGAAGTAGAAGTCGTTGTGGAGCGGGTGCGCGAACTGTTGCACGCCAACCGCGCGCTATGCGAAGACGTGGCGGCCATCCGGATCGTCGAGCAGCGCCCCATCGCCATTTGCCTGAGCATGGACGTAGCCGAAGACGCCGATGAACTGGAGGTAGTAGCCGAAGCTGTACGCCGCATGCAGACCTACCTCAGTCCGGCGCCCCGCTTCCGCACCTTTGCCCAGCGCTTGGCCGAGCTCAAAGCGGCGGGCAAGAACTACTCGGCCGAGGAAATTTACAACGGCCCCCTGCTCGTCAACGGCTTCCTCGTAGACGAAGAACTGGGTGAAGCGATGCCCAGAGGGAGTTACCAGCATTCCGATCTGCTGCGCGAAGCCATGTCGGTAGCCGGCGTGCTGGGCGTTCCCGCATTACAGGTGAAGGAGCACCCGGAATCGGGTACAGGCACGCGCTTTGACGAAAAAACGACCTATAAAGTCAAAGGAGGCGACTATACTGAGACCAATGCTTATTACAAGCCCGTTATTGACCTCAAGCTATCCCATTTTCAGGTGGTAAAGGGCGCCCGCACCCTACCCCTGCGTATAGACCCCGGCCACTTAGCCGAGCGATTAGAACTGTTGCGTCTCATCAATGCCACCGACCCCTTAGACCCGCCCGGCGGCCCGGTATGGGAAGAGGGCCTGTATCGCCCCGATCTGGGCCGATACCGCAGCCTTCAGTACGATCTGCCCGCTACCTATACCGTAGGCGACAACAAGCCCCGCCACGATGCAGCCCCCCAGCGCCGCGCTCAGGCGCGCCACTTGCAGGCCTATCTGGCATTTTACGACCAGATATTTGCCTCTTATCTGGCCCAGTTGGAGCGGGTGCGCCGCTTGCTGAGCATCGACCAGCCGGCTGACGTCCCCACCCGGGTATTGCCCCTGTTGTACGAAATGCCCGGTATGCGCAACCTCACTACATGCGACAAGGCCATCATTACCGCTACCGAACTCGCCTGGACCTTAGTACTGCTTGACATCCGGGAGGATATAAAAAGTACGCCCAAAGAGGGGAACGTACACCCCAACGACCGCGAAAAAGTAGGCCAGTTGCTGACCGGGCTGCGCGCCCAGGCGGAATTCAAAGGCATACCCGCCTTCCGGAGCGCCCTGAAAAGCGCCCTGTCTGGCTATCCCCGGCTTTATGAGCTGTACGGCGAACAAATTGAAGACTATTTCTGGCGCAAATACACCAAAGAGCACGACAACGCCTATGCCCGGGAGGTGCGTAAAATTGCCGAATCGCCTGCCGATCGCCGCAATCGCCGCAACCAACTGCTCGATCACCTCATCGCCCGCTTTGGCGAGGCCATGGGCGAGTACGCTTCGACCCTCCTCAGCCCCCAGTACGAACCCGAAGACAATCCTACTCAACTGTCTTTTGACGATTTTTTGGCCTCCAAAGCCGCCTTCCTACGCGAATTGGCCCAGTTGGCCCGCGAGCGCAACCGGGGTTACAACTACCGCCTCTTCCGCGAATTAGAAAACGTAGCCGATGTGTGGAATACCTTCAACGTGTCTGGCCTGCAAAAGCGCGTATGCCGCAAGCTGGGCATCACCGAATGGAGCACCAGATCGCTCATTGCCGAGCCCGCCTACCGTTTCGACCTGGTGCGGGGCGCCAGTCAGCGCGGGGCAGCCAACTTTCGGGTAGCCCTGCGCCGTCGGGAAACCTCAGCACGCGAAAACCCCAGAGAAGCCGTACCCCTCATGATCTCTCCGGCCTATACCGCACAGCGCACGGCGCAGGATAAGGTCAACGAACTTTACAAAATCGTATGGCAGGCGGCTTACTACGCTCCTGACCGGGCCGTAGAAGCAGGGGCAGATTATTGGTTTACCCTCAAAGAGGAGGCTCAGGGCCGCCGGTCGGCCGTCTTAGTTAAGCCCTACGAGGCCAAAGCTAAGGGTAAAAAGGTCAAAATCAAACAAGGGGGCGCAGACATGGAAGTGGAAGTTCTTCTCCAAACAGAACCCCTCTCAGCAGATGAAGCGACCAACTGGATACTCGACAAAATCATACCCTTGGTAAAGCCGGAATCTACCAGCCGCGCTCAGGAAGGCTTCCACGTCGTGGAGCATATCCTGCTGCGGCCTATGGAGGCCGACGACCAACTGCTGCAGCTCCACTTAGGCTGCGTACCCGAGGAGACGCCCCGCGATCCCTACTCCTTCTGGATTACCGTAGTGGCGCCGGCACAGACCACCCGCTTTGCAGACCCCGATTTTCAGACGCACTTCGAACAGGTGTTCCGCAGCGAAACCCCGGCGCACATCGGCGTTCGATTCTGCTACCTCGGGCTGGAAGATATGTATGCCTTTGAAGAAGCCTTCGCCGTATGGATGTTTGAAAAAGCCAGATGCGCAGCCCCCGGCCACTGCCAGGCAGAGGCGGCTACCGAGACGCTGGTGAAGTTGCTCAACGACCTGCATTGCTCGTGTGGATGCGCGGAACCCCTCGCCGCCAATCCGTGTGAACAACCACTTAAACCATAAAATCCGCCAGTTAAAATGGACAAAGCAACCTTGCTAAATACCATGCGGGAGCAATTCGTGGTATTCGACACCCGAAACAGCCCGCCTCTGCCCCGCTACCGGGGCCTCACAGAGTTGCTCGACGCCATGGTGCAACTCATCGACGGAACCTTTGATCCGGGCGGACCCGAATTAGCCGGATTGAAACAGCAATTGGCCGATCTCGCTGCCCGCGTAGACGCCATCGTGCCCGGAATGCCCGAGGCGGAGGTGCGCGCGCTGCTCAATGAAACTGCCGCCGTCATCCGTCAGGCCATCGATGCCATTCAGGCACAAAATACCCGCCAGGATACCGAACTGAGCGCCCTCCGCAACGACCACACCCAGGCCGAACAGCGACTGGCTCAACTGCGCGGCATACTTGACCAGTTAACCGCCGAACTCGCATCCTTCAAAACCGCCGACGCCGCCCACGAAACCCGCCAAAACGACCTCATTGAGCAACTGCGTCAGCAGCTTGCCCAACTGCCCGGCGCTCAGGATATTTTCCGCCTAAACAGCGCCATAGATCAGGTGCAAACCGCCCTGGCCGCTCACCAACAGGACGACGACGCACGCGACGCCCGCCAGGACGGCGAACTGACCCAACTCCGCGATGCCGTAGCCAAATTTCCGGCCCCCGAAGACGTAAGCCGGCTGCTAACCGATCTGATAGCCCTGCGCGACCGCCTCAACGCTCACCTCACGCAGGACGACGCCCGCGACGCCCGCCAAGACGCTGATCTAACCCGACTGCGCGCCGACTTCAACAGCCTGCCCTCCCCCACCGACCTCAACCGGATCATTTCTGACCTCGGCGCGCTCCGAACAGCTCTCCAAC
>CAYOTJ010000235.1:0-6148 GCA_964406855.1 uncultured Saprospiraceae bacterium | reverse complement strand
AAGGATTCAGCCGATGCGTGGTGAGGTTTACCTGGGCCGGTATGTTGTAGGCCTGCACTACAGCATGCCGGGCCCCCACAAGGTGATTACGGAAACGGTTGACCAGAAATGGCCCAAAGCAGGCAAAATGCCCTAAAAGCGCGTACAGACGATTGTATACTTGGATTCATGTTTACTCTTTTTCCAAGGATAACGTAAGCCGGTAATCCTCCGGAGCAATTTTTTTACCGCTTTCGGGGTAGGGGTCTAAAGTTTGCACGCTGAGGCGATGACCTCCTCTGGCTATGTTGGCGCCATCGTTGTTGGTGGCGCGTAGCTTGATGTCTACCGCTTCCTCGGCAGCGCCGTTGAGCTGAAGCCGGATGACGGCCTGGCCCTCCCATACGCAGTTGGTGTAGCGGGGGCAGCGCGAATCTTCACCGACACCGGTAAAGGTAAAGGCCAGGTTGCAGCTTTTGCAGGCAGCGGTTTGGCCGGGGGCCAGCGTGAAGGTTTGGCCTGGCTCTACATGGAGCGTGTCTTTATGGCAGCGGGCGGCTATAAAGGCCAGACCCGATAGGGCGATGAAGAAAGAAAACCATCGAGTAGTCATGTTCATACAGGTTTATTTTGTAGTAAATGCTTTGAAGTAGCGGCATTCTTCAACAACGCGCTTATAAAACTGGGTCTGGGAATAACTGTTGCGCAGTAGCGTGAAGTTGTCGAAGGTTTGGGTCGGAAGCTGGGTATAGTAGGCATTGGCCTCGCAGCGCGCAGCCATAAAGGTGGCGCGGGCGGCAATTTCGGGCTCGGTAGCTACAGTGCGGGCTTTTTCAAAGAAAAAACGCGCACGACTACAGTCAAAGTATTCGGCATTGCCCAGGGGATAGTCGGGGTTCGTGAATACCGTCTGACCCTTATTGCGCAACACCCGCTGGGCGCTGTTGGGGTCGCGGAAGGCGTCGGCCACCTTCCAGGCATGGCCAAAGTAGGTGAGGTTGTAGTAGCCCATGCCTAAGCGGTAGTAGCGCATGGCGGCTAAGTTGGGGTCGGGCTCGGCTATGGCCTTACTTTCAAGGTCAATGAGCACCTGAATGAGCTCGGCCTTATTGAACACCTGAAGGGTGTCGGGTATGGCGCACTTGATGCAGTCTTTGAGTCGATCCACAAAGGGGCTGTAAATGCCATATACCTCCCATTCTGTGGCCGGAATTTCTTTGAAGGTTTGCAGCGCGGCGCCCATTTGCCCCTGCTGTATGAACAGGCCCGCCTTGAGGTTGAGGAGGTCGTATTCGATGGTGCCCCCGCCGGGTTTCGCAATGAGCGAGCGTTCGAGTGGGGTGGGGCGATCCTTCCGGCAAAGGGTGATGAGCTCGTTGAGGATATCCATCTCCGGATTGCCGGAAAGATTGGCAATGGTATAATCGAGGAGGAAGGCTTTACCACGCTGGCCGGACTGCCGGTAGAGGCGGCGCATCTTATCGCGGGTGAAGCGGGAGAAATCCATATAACGGGCATAGAGGTCGCTTTTTTGTCGCCAGCCGGCGATGCGCCGTTCTGCTTCGTCGTTGGCCTTGTCGAGGGCCAGTATGTCGAGCACTAACCTGAAAACGTTGAGCTGCTCCCGAAGGGTGTCATTTTGCAAAAGGGGAAGGGTGCGGTCGAAGGTGCGGGCGGCGTAATAGTAGTCGCCGGCTAAAAGCTGTAGGTAGCCTTCGGCCAATTGCCAGCGCTCGGGCCGGGCTACCCGGCCTTGCTTGAGCGCCATCTGCACAAAAACGCGCAGATCAATGACCCGCTGGCCTGCATTGGCCCTCGGAATGCCAAACTGGCGTTTGTTGCGCTCGGCCTGATGGTTGAACTCAGCGCCGAGCAAGTCTTTTTCCAACAGTTGCACTTCGCGGAAGAGCAGTAATTCCAAGGCCTGATGCTTGGGGTCCAGCACATAGATGCGGCGCATCTCTTCGAGCAGTTGCGCATCTTTGCCGTGAGCTCGCAGGGCGTAGAGGGTGGCCCGCTCGTGGTTGTCCCGGCACAACAGCAGGCATTGGCGCCACTCTTCGTCGGTGTTGATGCGAAAACTGAGATAGGCGCTTTCGCGTTTGCCGGCACTGTTTTCAAACACCCGCGAATAGAGATAGGCCGACTCAGGCAGGCGCCCCATGGCTTGCAGGGCGCCGGCTTTATGGCCCATAATCCAGTATTCAATAATGCTGGGGTCATTATCGATCTTGGGCAGGTAGTAATCACACAGGTCAAGGGTGAGCTTGTAGTCTTTCATATAGTGCGCCATGCGGATGGCCTGGTAGGCATAACGCAGTTTGAGAAAGTGCGACTCGGTAGCGGAAAACCCCCGGCGCGCTTCGGCTATGCGCTCGCGCATGGTGAGGGGGTCGCGCACAGGGGTAGCGTCCCAGGCATTGAGGGGCTTCCGGGCAGATTGCTCGCATCGCTTGGCAAAAACAAGGTAGTCTACCACATCCGTACAACCATACCGACGCAGGTAGCTGATGAAACTGTTGCCGCCGCCCAGCCCGCTGAGCCAGCCGCCGCCGGAGGCAATCTGGTTGCGGATACTTTCGAGCTCAAAATCAGATAGTTCATAAATAACCTGGCGCAGGTCGGGCAGCGTGGGCCCATCGCAGAAGCGCTGCCGCCACTCCAGCAGGTTTTCATCTTCCTGGGCTTCATCGGCCGTTTTGAAATAGCGCTTGTATACTTGACCAAATTCAAGGTAAAATGGCGCCTGCCCGGCGGCTAATCCGGCAATGGCCGGATTGAGAAAGGAATAGCCGTAAAAAGATAAGTCGCCCGGCTCACAGCGGGCCAATAATCCAATGGGCCGCCAGCAAGTGAGCGCCAGGACTAAGCCCAGCGACGCTATGACAGATGATGCAGCGGCCTTGGGGGTAAATTTGCACATGCTTGCTCCCGCGGGTTTTTGCCTAATTTTCGACTAAGGTAGCGAATATACTAAGAGCTTGTTTATAGTTCTCCAAGTCAAGCTTCATAAATCTTGGCTTGAAGAACTATAAATTTTTGTGATGGCGGAAGATGAACCCATTGGCATAAGTTTAATCAGCCGCTAATGCCCGCAAATGGTTTTGAGCGGAGCCGCCAGAAAACGGGGGCTAAAACGCTGCACCAAGGCACTGTCGAGGTGGAAATAGGCCAAGTGGAAAGTATCCGTATTTACGGCGTTCCGCAAAAGCGCTGCCGCGTCGTTGAGCTCAGCGGCAGTTGTCGTCTCCCAGCGCAGCTCGTCGCCGGCATATAAATAGCGGCCTTGCCAGTAGCCGCTGCGGCGACGCAGGTAGCGGTTGCGGCCTGTGGGCCGGTAGGCAGTAGTATCGCTGAGCGCGCGCTCATCAATGTCGGTAATGAGGCGGATCATCTGGCCATTGCGAAACAGAACCGCCCACTGAAATATGGGCAGGGCAAAATCGAGCGGCAGCGGATAAACGGCGGCATCGGCGAGGTAGGCAGCCGTAGTTTCCAGATTGAAGATGGCATTGTTCTCGGCCCAGTTGTCAAGTTCGCCCATATTATAGCACATCAACAGGCAGCGGTCGGCCGGCGGCGTTCCCGTTTCATCGGGGCGCTGGTATTGGTGCAGGCGCAGGGTAGCCGAAAGTATAGTATGCGTAGGCAAAAGCGGGCGCAGGGCGCGCAGCAGGCCGAAATAAGGCGCCCGGGTGGCGCTCGTCCAGTCGCAGTCGATTTGCACTTCGGTCGGCGGCCATTGCGGCGCCAACTCGCGCATTTTAGCCGCTACGCGGCGGGCCAGCTCGGGTATCTCTGCGGCGGGCAGGCGCCCCATCGTTCTATTGGTAATAAAAACTGCCGGTACGACCTCAATACCCGCGGGCAGGTTATCTGGCGCTATGGGCATTTCCAGCGGAGCCAAAGGCACGGCTTCGCCAGTGGCTTCATCAAGGTCTACATCGAAAAGGCGCAGATAAATGCGGCGGACGCTAAGATCCTCCACAACTTTTATTTCGGGAGGGCTCAGCGCAAAGCGCGTTTGCCAGTGGTAGAAAGCAGGCTTGGCCGATGGAGTAGCCGATTGGCGGCAACTGCCCAGGCAAACCCACATCGCTAAGCTCAACAGCATAAAGCGCATTGCCGGCTCTGGCAGGGGAAGAGGGCTAAGCCACCGCAGCGGCTACGCTTTCCCGGTTTACAAAATACATGTCCAGCAGGCCTTTGTTCTTGGCTTCAACCTTCCCGCGGTACTCGCAGTCGAAGTCGTATTTGATGAGGCTGTACGTCGTCTCGGAGATATTCACGCGCCCTACCTGTCCATTGGCTTCCACGCGGGAGGCAATGTTGACGGTATCGCCCCAGATGTCGTAGGCAAATTTTTTGACGCCCACCACGCCCGCTACCACCGGGCCTGTGTGAATGCCAATCCGGGCTTCAAAGTAAGGCTTGCCCATGCTCCTTCGCTCTTCCTTCTGCTCGTCCAAAAACTGCTGCATAGCTAAGGCTGCACGCACTAAGCTGGCAGGAACAGACTTGCGTTCGGAGAGGCCGCTGGCGCACATATAGGCGTCGCCAATGGTTTTAATCTTCTCAATGTCTTTATGCTGGTTGATGATGGAGTCGAAAGCTTTGAAGCATTTGTCGAGCTCCTCCACCAACTCTTCCGGCGTGAGTTGCTCAGCTACGCGGGTAAAGTTCTGGAAATCGCTGAACAGCACCGATACCTCTTCGAACTTGCGCGCCTTGGCTGTGCCATTCTGCTTGAGTTCGTCGGCAATAGGTTTGGGCAAAATATTGAGCAACAGATCATCAGAGCGCTGGCGTTCCGTCTCAATGATCCGATTTTTGTCTTCGAGCTGCTTGGCCGTTCTGCGCTTGGCCCGGAACAGGCTGAAGAACAGTAGCGCCATCAACAACACAATGCCCGCTATCCCTACGGCGGCATATACTAAAGGGCGCATCCTTTGAGATACAAGCCGGGTGCGCATCAGGTCATTTTCCTCCTCCTGAAGGATGAGCTCATTTTTAGCGGCTTCTTCGCTGAGGGCCTCAATCTCTGTGGCGCGCTGGCGGGCCTTTTGTTCGGCCTGCTCCCGCTCCTGCGATACGCTGGCCAATTCTTCTGATTTGGTGACGAGCTCTTCTTCTTTTTCGCGGTTGGCTTTTAGCAGTTCAGACTGCCGTACTTCCAGCCTCGACTTATCGTTGGAGAGTTGGTCGGATTCGACGCGCAGGTTGCGCACTTGAAATTCAAGCTGGTCGCGCTCGCGCTCCAAATCGCGCTTTTCGCGATCAATTTGCCCTTTCAAGGCCTCAAACCGGGCTTCGGCATCGCTTATACTGGTACCCTTCTGACTAAAGTAGTTGAAGGCCTCCTGCATAATCTGGTAAGCTTCGCGGTAGTTCCGGTCTTTGGTCAATAATTGACTCCGCTTGTCAACGGAGCGTATGATGAGGTCAGAGTCGCCAATTTGTTTGGCATAGTTTAGGGCAGTGCGCAACCATACGTCGGTGTTGCGGTCGTCGCGTTGCCGTTCGTAGGCCAGGGCTACCACATAGGCGGCACGGGCAGCCATACTTTTATTGCTTTGCTCTACGGCTGCGTTGTAAGCGCGCTTGCCATAGGCTTCGGCCTCACTGGCATTGGAGCGCAGGTAAGCTTCAGCAATTTCGTATTGCAGGACCATTTTCTCTTTCGGCGTTTGCGCTTCTGCGAGATCGGCGATCAGGTCCTGAACATCGGTATTTTGGGAAAACGACGCTGCTGCCAACAGCGTAAAAAAGGCCAGAGCCAGGAAGTGCTTCATTTCCTTCATCGATAGTTTGCCAAGCAAATATAGGGTAGAACGGCGCAATATTGGAATGAATTGCCGGAAACAAGTCCGAATAATTTGTACCTGGGGTTGGCTGAGTTAAGCTTGCAATTCTCATAACGGCACATACCTTAGAAAGTTACAGTTGCCCCAACCATTTCCCGTATCGCTTGTTGGGATGAAACAAAAGCGTATAAATTTTATGGACGCGGCAACCCCTCAAAGTACCCCGCCTCAGATCGTAACTTTGTCCCTGATGCGCTATACAAGCACAGCCTCCCGTTGGTGGGCCTTCGTACAAATGGGCATAGGACCGGCGAAGTTTTCGGGTGTTCCCGGCCTCTCGTTTGTAAAAATGCTGTGCAGCGGCG
>CAYOTJ010000234.1:0-6169 GCA_964406855.1 uncultured Saprospiraceae bacterium | reverse complement strand
GTCTAAATTTGAGCATCTTTAAAGTAGTTTTTGTGTTTATTTGTTTGGGTTAGAGGCCCTTGCTTGAAAAAGCAAGGGTTTTTTTATGCCAAAAAAGCCCGCCGGAAATGGTATCCGGCGGGCTTTTTTGATAGAACGGCCCGATTTTCGGGATGATCGGAAATCTTAGCCGTTGTTCTTAAACATGCCGTTGTTGTTGGCAGGCACGCCTTCGGGTTCAGCCGGTTTGGCTTCTACTTTACCCGTGATGCGCAGTTGGATGTTTTCACCTTTTTCCGTGGTGATGGTTACCGTTTTCGTGAACGGGCCTACGCGGTTGGTATCGTAGCGAACGCCGATTTCGCCGGGCTGGCCGGGCTGGATTTCTTCCTTCGGCCATTCGGGCACCGTGCAGCCGCAGCTACCGCGGGCATTGGTGATCTTAGCAGGGCTATCGCTTACGTTGGTGAAGGTGAATTTGCGGAAAGGCTCCGAGCCTTGCATGATGGTGCCATAGTTAACCTCGATAGCATCAAACTTGAGTTGGCTTTCAACCGGCGGCGGCGGTGGAACATCTTCAATGATCTTAGCAGCCGGAGCATGTTGATGCTCTGCGGGCTTAACCTGCTCTACCTGAGCGTTGGCAGCCCAGGAAAGACCCAACACGAGGGTCAGTAAAGAAAACATTTTCTTCATTGCAATAGCATTAAGTTGTTTTGCAGAAGTTATTACCAAATTGAGTAACGCAAATATAGCGCTATACTTGCGATACGTTGGTTAATGAATCGTTAATGATTCCCAACATAGACGTAAACGCCCTGTGAAGGTAACTTGTTTTCCTCCTTAGTGTAGAACAAAGCCCAATTATTTTTGTATAATGATCGGACAACTTGCCAAATTAAAGTAACTTTGCGGCGCTTGTTTGTCAATTGATTTAGAATATTGTTTTATGCTTTCGGGCTTTGCGCCGTTTTGTATTTCGAGTACCTCATGCCCGCTGACCAAATACAGATCAAATTATGTCTAACCGCACCACCACGGCTATTTCTCCTGCGCTCACCGTACTGAGCCCGGAGGACATTCTTCGCGATTTCCATATTGCCTGTCTCAGCAGAGAGGCCAGTTTGTTGGCTCGGCGAGAGGTGCTTACCGGCAAAGCCAAATTCGGCATCACCGGCGATGGAAAGGAAATACCGCAACTGGCTATGGCCAGAGCTTTCGCTAAGGGCGACTTTCGCTCGGGCTACTATCGCGACCAGACATTTCTCTTCGCTCTGGGCGTAGCCACCGTGGATGATTTTTTTGCCCAGCTCTATGCTGATCCCCAAAATGACCCCTTCTCCGGAGGTCGCCAGATGAATGGCCACTTTGGCAACCGGCTCATTGATGAGCAAGGGCGCTGGCTCAGGCATACCGATCAGTACAACATCTCTTCTGATATTTCGAGCACAGGCGGCCAGATGGCCCGGGCGCTGGGGTTGGCGCTGGCCTCTAAAAAATATCGGGAACTACCTGGTCTTCCCGCCGAAGGCCTGTCTGATAATGGGAATGAGGTGTCGTTCTGTACCATAGGCGACGCCAGTACCTCCGAGGGCGTATTCTGGGAAACCATCAATGCAGCGGGCGTCTTACAGGCGCCTATGGCTGTATTTGTGTGGGATGACGGCTATGGCATAAGCGTGCCCATTAAATACCAAACCACCAAGTCGAGCATATCAGAAGTGCTGGAAGGCTTTACGGCCTCCCCGGGAGCCGACGGGTGGGCTATATATAAGGAGAAGGGCTGGAATTACCCTGCGCTGGTACAACTCTTTCGGGAAGCCATCGAGAAAGTACGCCGAGACCATCAACCTGCACTTTTTCACATCCACGAACTGACCCAGCCCCAGGGCCACTCTACCTCAGGTTCGCATGAGCGCTACAAAGACCCCGAGCGCTTAGTCTGGGAAAAAGAATACGATTGTATTGAGCAAATGGCGCACTGGATTGTGGAAGAGGAGCTGGCTACAGCGGAAGAGCTCGAACAAATTCGGCAAAACGCCCGGCGCGAAGCCCGCGAAGCCCGCGATCGTGCCTGGCGCGCCTTCAATCAGCCTGCCCAACATCACTTGTCGCGTCTGAAAGACATCTACCAGCAATTGGGCGCCGGAGATTACTACATCCAGGAGTTGAGCCAGGAACTTCAGGCTCACTCTCACCCGCTGGTAAGCGAGTTGACGCAAAATGCCCGGCGCTTGTACTACCATCTGGCCAGTAGCCGGCATCCCCTTCAGGATGCCGTGAGGCAGTTTGCCGATGAGCTCAAACGACAGGCGCAGCACTATCAGCGGCATTTATACGCAGAGCATGAGCGGTCGGCGCTGAAGGTGCCTGTTGTTCCGCCCGTTATTTCGGATAAGAGCCCTTTTAAAAATGGGTTTGAAGTACTCAATACTTTCTTCGATCGCGCCTTTAGCCGCTATCCCGGGTTGTTGGCTTTTGGCGAAGACGTGGGCCATATTGGCGGGGTGAACCAAGCCTTCATGGGCATGCAAAAGAAGTACGGCGTTGAGCGCGTTTTTGACGTGGGGATACGCGAATGGACCATTATGGGGCAAGCCATAGGCATGGCTATGCGCGGGCTGCGCCCCATTGGTGAAATTCAGTACCTCGACTATCTTCTCTACGGCCTGGAGCCCTTGTCGGACGACTTGGCTACGCTCCGCTGGCGCAGCAATGGTCAGCAGCAGGCGCCCGCCATCATTCGCACCCGCGGCCATCGACTCGAAGGCATCTGGCATGCCGGATCTCCCATGGGCATGATTATCCATGCTCTGCGCGGTATGTATGTGTGCGTGCCCCGCAATATGACTCAGGCAGCCGGTATGTACAACACCCTCCTGCAAGCCGATGATCCGGCGCTGGTAATTGAATGCCTGAACGGTTATCGCCTCAAGGAGCGCCTGCCCGACAATGTGGGCGAGTATACTGTGCCGTTGGGTATACCCGAAGTGCTGCGCACGGGTGATGACCTCACCTTAGTCACTTACGGCTCTTGTGTGCGCATAGCCGAATCGGCCTGCGATATGCTGGCTCGTTATGGCGTGAGCGTGGAGCTCATTGATGTGCAGACCTTACTGCCTTTCGACCTGAATCATCAGATTGTGCGCTCGGTAGCCAAAACCAACCGGGTTATATTCCTCGATGAAGACGTACCCGGCGGCGCCAGTGCCTACATGATGCAGGAAGTGCTGGAAAAACAAGGCGGCTACCAGTACCTCGATTCAGCGCCGGCGACCATCACGGCCAAAGCCCATCGCCCTCCTTACGGCTCAGATGGCGACTACTTCAGCAAGCCCAGCACAGAAGACGTTGTTGAGGCCGTTATGCAGCTTATGAATGAAGTGCAACCCGGGAGATATGTTTTGCGCCTTTGATGGGCCGCCCCTCATTCTGAGACTTTATGGTCGTGCCAAAGTCATACTGCCCCACGCTGATCTGTGGCCGCAGTATGCCGCCCATTTTGAGCTTTATCCCGGTACTCGCCAAATCATCGCAGCCGATATTGACCTCGTACAGACTTCCTGCGGGTTCGGCGTGCCATTGTATACTTATGAGGGCGAGCGGGATATTATGTTGGAATGGGCTGATAAAAAAGGAGAGCAAGGCTTAGCAGATTACATCCGGGAAAAAAATCTGATTAGTATCGACGGGTTACCTACTGCGCATCAGATGCAGTAAATTATATGCGGCCTAAGCGCATTTTCGCTATCTTCACCCCCACTAACCAACATTCTGAGTATATGAAACAGACAATTCTATACTTGGCAGTCTTTCTATTTTTTATGGGCTGCGGAAGTAAGCGAATGGCCACTCCTGATACGGCAAAAATGGCGGAAACCTTCGTTTGGCAAACAGAGACCTTTGCCGATAAAAAAATTATTCGCTACCAAATACCTGGTTTCGACCAGTTATCGCTCAAGCAAAAAAAATTGGTATACTACCTCACCCAGGCAGGGTTGGCTGGCCGGGATATCATATACGACCAAAACTACCGCCACAACTTAGCCATTCGCAGTGCGCTCGACAAGATCGCCGCCGACTATAAAGGCGAGCGCAGCGGAAAAAACTGGGATGAACTCATGCTTTACGCCAAGCAGGTATGGTTTAGCAGCGGTATTCATCACCACTACTCTAACGCTAAGTTTACGCCAGGCTTCAGCCAGGCTTATTTTGAACAGGTAGCCGGGGCCGTGGGCGTAACGCTGCCCGCAGAGGCCCTCAAGGCTATGTTCGATCCTGCCTTTGACGCCCTAAAGGTGGCCCAGGATGGCGATGACCTGGTGAAAGCCTCGGCCGTCAATTTTTACGACCCCACCATTACCCAGGCCGAAGTGGAGCGCTTCTACACCGAGTTGCGCAAAAACCTCCCCGACCCCCGCGTATCCGCAGGGCTCAATAGCCGGGTTGCGAGAGGCGCCGACGGCAAACTCTACGAACAAGTGTACAAAGCCGACGGGCTCTATGGCCCCGCCATTCAGGAAATCATCAAGTGGCTGGAGCTCGCCGTTGGCGTAGCCGAAAATGAACCCCAGGCCCAGGCCCTGCGCTTGCTCGTAGAATACTATCGCACCGGCGACCTGCGCAAGTGGGACGAGTACAACATCGCGTGGTCGCAGGCCACCAAGGGCGATATCGACTATATCAACTCCTTTATAGAAGTGTACCAGGATCCTATGGGCCTCAAAGCTTCTTACGAGAGCATTGTGCAGATCAATGACTTTGAGGCCTCCGCCCGCATGAAAGTGGTGGCCGATAACGCCCAGTGGTTTGAAGACAACAGCCCACTGATGCCCCAGCATCGCAAGCCGCGCGTTACAGGCATTACCTACAAAGTAGTAACGGTAGCCGGCGAAGCCGGCGACGCCAGCCCGGCTACTCCCATCGGCGTCAACCTACCCAATGCCGAGTGGATCCGCGCCGATTACGGCTCCAAATCGGTAAGCTTAGGTAACATCACCGAGGCTTATGAAAAGGCCGATGGCCCCGGCCTGCTCCAGGAATTTGCTCACGATCAGGAAGAGGTTGCCCGCGCCCAAAAGCACGGCTCGCTGGCCGGTAAAATGCATACCGCACTGCACGAAGTACTGGGGCACGCCTCAGGGATACTCGAACCCGGCGTAGGCACCCCCGGCGAAACCCTCAAAAATTATGCCTCTCCGCTTGAAGAAGCCCGCGCCGACCTCTTCGCCCTGTACTACATCATGGATGCTAAACTCGTGCAGTTGGGGCTGGTAGAAAGCGATGAAGTAGGCAAAGCCGAATACGACAGCTATCTGCGCAACGGTCTCATGCTGCAACTGCGCCGCATTGAGCCCGGCGCTACCATCCAGCAAGCCCACATGCGCAATCGTCAGATGGTGAGCAAATGGGTGATGGAGAGAGGCAGCGCCGCAGGCGCCGTTTCCTTCGTTAAGCGCAATGGCAAAACCTACATCGACATTACCAACTACACAAAACTGCGCGAACTCTTCGGCGAGCTGCTGCGCGAAGTTCAGCGCATTAAGAGCCAGGGCGATTACGAGGCCGCGAGGCAACTCTTTGAAACCTACGGTGTTCAGGTTGATGCCGCCATCCATGCCGAGGTACTCCGGCGCAGCTCCAGCCTCAATATTCCGCCCTATGGAGGGTTCATCAACCCCAAGTTGGTACCCGCTACCAACAGCAAAGGTGAAATCACCGACGTCAAAGTGGAATACCCCGCCGACTTCACGGGCCAAATGCTGGAATATGCCCGCCAGTACAACTTCCTGTCTAAATAATTAACTGCTTACACACCCTACACCGCCGAAGGGGAGGAACCTATTCCTTCCCTTCGCGGTTTTATAGTTCTCCAAGCTAAGATTCATAAATCTTGGTTTGGAGAACTATATTATGGGCCCCGCCGCATATCATTCACCTCCGGGTGTCATCCTGCGCGGCGCCGCCACGCCCTCGTGTTACTCGGTCGGGTAAACGTGCTCCGCTACTATGGGTATACGCCCGGCGCCCTTTGGGGGCCGCCAGGTCGCATACCCATACCGCCACGTCTTCGCTGCGCTCTTCCGGGTAAACTGCGCCCCCTGGTCCGATTGTATAAAGAGGTAAAGCCTGATTCTATAGTTCTCCAAGTTAAGATGAGTGAAAAATTGACGCCGCTATTTTTTGGGCT